>JALXBP010000068.1 GCA_026991395.1 Anaerolineae bacterium
GAAGCGCTGGAGTTGAGGGGCGGGCGGCGTCGTCGTGTGCAAGCCGGTATCGTAACGCCGCTCGCCGATGCGGGCATTGACGGTGCTGATCATCCCCGCCTTCACGCCCGCCGTGCGCAGGATGGTGTAGATGAGATTCGTCGTGGTCGTCTTCCCGTCGGTGCCGGTTACGCCGATGATCACCATCTTGCGGGAGGGGAAGTCGTGCCAGGCGGCGTGCAACCAGCCCAGGGCCTCGCGGGCATCGGCGACGCGCACGTAGGGGAAATCGGGGGGGAGCGGGAGGTGTTCGCGCTCCTCCTCGCCGACGATGGCGACGGCACCGCGCTCCAGGGCCTGCGGGATGTAACGATGGCCGTCCACGTGGACGCCGCGCACGGCGACGAAGAGCATCCCCGGCTCCACCTGCCGGGAATCATCGGTGATGGCGGTGATCTCCGGGTCGGCCTCGACCGCGTTCATCCGCCAGGGCACCGCTGCCAACAGCTTCTGCAAAGGGTGAACGCTCACCATCTCCCCCGATAAAGGATAGCCCCCCGCCCGGGCCGGGGGGCTTCTTTCGGCCTATCGCCACGAAGTGCTTAGGCGGCAACCGCCTTGCGCATCTTCTGGAACTTTCCGGCGATGCTATCGTCCACGATGAAATCGCCGATCTTGAGAACGACGCCGCCTAAGATGGACGGCTCCGTCTCGAAGACGACCTGCACATCGCCGAGCCGCTTGCGCAAGGCCTCGACGTAGGTTGCCTTCTCCTCCTCGGTCAGCGGCAGGGCGCTGGTGACGACCACCTTCTCCACCTTGGCCTGTGGCGCACGCTCGACCAGGGGCACCTGCCCCTTCTCGATGCCGGTGAAGAAGGAGGTTACGATCTCGCGCTGGCGCTGCTCATCGAGCGAGACTTCGACGAGACGCTGCGCCGCCGCCATCGCCAGGGCGATGATCTCGTTGCGCGAATGGGCCAGGAGCACCTCCTTCTCCTTGCGAGCCTGCTCCTCCGCCTCGCGGATGATGTTCCGCGCCTGCTCTTCCGCCTGGGCGAGGATCTCCTGCTTGCGCGCCTTGCCCACGTCCGCCGCCTCGGCGATGATCTTGCGGGCCTCCTGACGGGCCTCCGCCAGAATCTTCTCCTTCTCCTGCTCCGCCTCCGCGCGGGCCTGCGCCGCGGCCTTGGCGTCCTCGATGCCCTTCTCGATCCGCTTGCGCCGCTCCTCCAGCATCGCCGCCAGCGGCTTGTAGGCCAAAGCCTTCATCGCCACCATCAGCGCCACGAAGGCGATGAGCTGGGCGAGCAGCCAGTATCCGTTGATACCTAAGCGTTCCATAACTCTTGCCTCGCTCAGACGACGAAGAGGAGAATGAGCGCGATGACCAGGGCGTAGATGGCGACGGCTTCGGCAAAGGCGATGGCCAAGATCATATTGGTCAGGATGACACCGCCCGCGTCGGGGTTACGCCCGATTGCCTGCGTTCCCCCCAAGCCGACCAGACCGATGCCCACGCCAGGCCCAATCGCACCAAGCCCCATCGCCAGACCGGCAGCCAGCAGTCTCATCACATCCGCGTCCATCGTCATAAGAAGACCTCCTTAACAAGTAATCTCAGTGTGCAGAACCGCTCACGCGGCATTATGCTCTTCCTCGTGCTCACTCCCATGCCCGGCCAGAGCCACGGCAATGAAGGAAGCGGTGAGCATCATAAAGACCAGCGCCTGAATGAAGCCGACGAACAGCTCCAGGAAGTAGAAGGCCGCAGGGGCCAGGAAGGGGAAGAGGAAGGCCATCACGGCCAGGAGGACACTACCGGCGAAGATGTTGCCGAAGAGTCGGAAGGAGAAAGAGATGACCTTGGCGAACTCGCTGATGATCTCCAGCACCGAGGCGAGGAACTCGAAGATGCCGGTCGCCCCGTGGCTGAAGGCCTTGTAGTTGAAGAAGCGCAGGAAGTAGCCCTTGCCCAGGTAGTAAACGCCGTAGAACTGCACCATCACCACGGCGACGATGGCCAGCATCAGCGGCACATTGAGATCGGTGTTGGCCGCGCGGAGGATGGGCAGGAGCGTATAGCCGCCCTCCTCCACAACCGGCCCCACGAGCGCCGCTACCGGGCCGAATTGCTGAAGCGTGTAACCGTGCTCCTCCGCAGGCTCGATCCAGCCGATCGTCTCGAAGCCGGGGACCAGCTCGATCCAGTTAGCCACCAGGATGAAGATGAAGATGGTGAGCAGCAAGGTTACGACGCCCGGCAGCTTCTTGAGCTTCTCCTCTCCCAAGACGTTCAGCGCCGCATCGTAGAGCGTCTCGTAGACCCACTCGACGAAGTTCTGCCAGCCGGAGGGGATCAACGCCGACTCATCGCCGCGGCGAATGGCCCGCGTCCCCGCCGCCGCCCCCCAGACGAGGAGCAGATCGACGATCAGCACGGCGATCATCGAGTTGCTCACCGGGAAGCCCCCGATGTGGAAGAGCACCTCCGGGGCCATCTGGATGTGCGGGAGTGCGAACTTCGCCCCCTCACCGTTGAAAGCGCCGACGTAAATGGAGGCCGCGCACAAGAAGAGGACAAACAGAACCGCGATTATCGTGCCGACTTTCTTCATTACACCTCCTCAGGACAAGGTCTCGCTTGCGGGGAAATTAAGGAAAGCGGCGAAAGCCCCGGCATACCTCAGCCGCCGCTTTCGCCGCTCTCTACGGCCTCGCTATCTTCCGCCGTTCCGGGGGGCGACGCCTGCTGAGCCTGCCGTGCCGCCTGCCAGGCCAGGCGGGCCACGATGAAGAGACTGAGCGGGATGCTCCCCAGGATGAGGATCAGCGTCGCCCAGGGACGTGTCCCGAAGCGGGTATCGATCCACAACCCGACAGCCAGCGCTCCCAGGATGACCGCCACCGTGCCACAGCCGACCTGTGCCATCGCCGACCCCAGGAGCGACCATTGGGCCATCGTCAGGTTGCCGACTTTGGCCGCTTTGCCTTTCTGCTCCTCCGCAGGCGGTTCGCCCATAGACACCTCGACTTAGAACCAGACCATCGCCGCCCTTTCCAGCAGGTGGTAGAGCGGATAGGCCAAGATCGTGCCCAGAATGATCCCTGCCGTCGCGATGACCAGAACCCACCGTGAGGCCACGGGAATGCTCAACGGCTCCACCGGCTCCTCCGCGCGGGTGTAAGCCATACGCACGGCGTTGAGGTAATAGTACAAGGAAATCAAGACATTGGCAAGCGCCGCTCCCACCAGCCAGACGAAGCCGCTCTTCAGCGCCGCGGCGAAGAGGAGAATCTTCCCCACGAAGCCAGCGAAGGGCGGCACGCCGCCCAGGGAGAGCAGGGCCACCAGCAGTGCCAGCGCCAGCGCGGGCGAGCGCTGCTGCAAGCCGACGAAATCGCGCAGCCAGTCGCTGCCGCTGCGGTTGGAGACGAGCACCAGCACGGTGAAGGCGGCGATATTCGTCACGGCGTAGATCGCCAGGTAGAAGCCGACCGCCGTCAGCCCCATCGGCGAAAGCGCCGTAACGCCGACGAGCACGTAGCCCGCCTGCGTGATGCTGGAGTAGGCCAGCAGACGCTTGAAGCTCTTCTGCCGCAGTGCAAAGAGGTTGCCCAACGTGATGGTCACGATCGCCAGCGCCGCGATGAGGGAGGTCATCTCGGCGTGCGAGGGCAGCGACCCCCAAATCCACACCAACAGACGCATCAGCGCCATCACCCCCGCCGCCTTGGAGGTGACGGAAAGGAAGGCCGTAACCGGCGTCGGCGCACCCTCGTACACATCGGGAGCCCAGGTGTGCAAGGGGACCATCGCCACCTTGAAGCCCACCCCGGCGAGGATGAGCACGAGCACTCCCATACCGAACCAGGCCGGCATCACCGCCGAGGCGAAGAGATACCGCACGCCCAAGTAGAGCGTCTGCCCCGTCAGCCCGGCGATGAAGGTGATGCCGTAGAGCATCACCGCCGAGGCGACCGACCCGTAGAAGAAGTACTTCATCCCCGCCTCGACGGAGAAGCGGGAGCGGCGGTCGTAGGCCGACAGCAGGTAGAGCGAAAGGCCGGTCAACTCCAGAGCCAGATAGAGCATAATGAAGTCGGTCGCCGCGACCATCAGGTCCATCCCGATGACGGCGAAGGCGATCAGCGCGTAGTAGACGCCCGAAGGCTCCAGCCGCTCATCATCGCGGGAGAGCAGGGCGACGAGGAAGGCCGCCATCGCGAAGATGAAGGCGAAGATCGCGTTCAGCGGCTCGCTGCCGATCATCCCGCCGAAGACGAACTGCGGCTCGCCGAGGTAGGCCAGGGGCGATGCCAGAGCAACGATGGCGAAGCCCGCCGCCGCCCACACGCTCAGTTCACGCTTGCGCGCTTCGGGCAGGACGAGATCGACTCCGAGGAGGAGAAGCCCGACCACCAGCAGGAGAAGCTCCGGCACGATGGCCTGCAGATAGCTCAGTTGAAAGATTTCCTGCTCCACCTATGCACCTCCCAGCAGCGTCAACGCGGAGGAGACACCGGCCTTGACCAGCGTCGTCACCGTCGTGGGGAAGAGACCACCGACGATGAGGATAAGGGAAAGGAGCGCGATGACCACCTTATCCAGCGCGGAGATGGGCGCGATCGTCCCGTGCGCCTTCATCTCCCCGAAGAAGACGTAACGGACGAAACGGAGCATATAGGCCGCCGTGCCGATGATCCCCAGCACGGAGACGATGGCGATGTAGGGATACCACCAGGCCAACTCGGCCGCCTGCCACAGTCCCATAAAGACCTGCACCTCGGCGATGAAGCCCAGGAAGCCGGGCATCCCCATCGAGGCGAAGGAGGCGACGATGAAGCCGAGAGCCGCCCAGGAGAGCGGCTTCGCCATCCCGCCAAGCTCACCGATCTCGCGCGTGTGCGTGCGGTCATAGACCATCCCCACGATGGCGAAGGAGAGCGCCGCGATCATCCCGTGGGCGAACATCTGCAAGACCGCCCCACTCCACCCGATGGCGTTCAGCGAGGCGAAGCCGAGCAGGACGATCCCCATATGGCTCACGCTGGCGAAGCCGATGATGTACTTCATATCGGTGCGGATCAGCGCGATGAAGGCAGCGTAGATCAACCCCGCCGCCATGAAGAAGGCCAGGTAGGGCATCCAGAACCTGGCCCCCTCTGGCAGGAGGAGGACGCCGACGCGGAAGGCGGTGAAGGCCCCGACGTTCTTCAGCACGCCCGCGTGGAGGATGGAGACGCCTGTCGGCGCGGCGGCGTAGCCGTCGGGCGACCAGGCGTAGAGCGGCCAGATGCTCGCCAGTACCGCGAAGCCGACGAAGGTCGGCAGGAACCAGGCCCGCTGGAACTCCGGCGTGAAGGGCACCTGCTGCAAGACGAGCATGTCGAAGGTGTGCTGCCCGGAGGCGAAGTAGATCATCAGCACGCCGATGAGCGAGAGCATGCTCCCGCCGAAGAGGTAGAGCGTCAGTTTCATCGCCCCGTAGGTGCGCAGCGGCTTCCAGCCCCAGTAGGCGATGAGCAGGTAGATGGGGAAGAGCACCAGCTCGTAGAAGAGGAGGAGCATGAAGATGTCCAGCATCGCAAAGGAGCCGAAGACGCCTACGCCGATGAGCAGCAGGAAGGCGAAGAACTCCCGCGTCCGATCCTCGATATTCCACGAGATGAGGACGGCGGAGAAGAGCAGCAGCCCGCCCAGGAGCAGCAGCGGCGCGCTCATCCCGGAAACGCCCACGTGGTAAGAGGAACCGATCGCCGGCAGCCAGGCCATCTGCTCCTCGAACTGGTAGCCGCCCGCCGCGCGGTCGTAGGCGATGAAGACCCACAGCGCCAG
>JALXBP010000069.1 GCA_026991395.1 Anaerolineae bacterium
CTGATCCCCTCGCCGCTGATGGTGAGCGTCTGGCGTGCCTCGCTGCAGGGCCAGGACGATTCCCTCGTCCCCGCTGCCTCGACGATGCGCACGGTCGCCGGAATGCAGAGACGGCCTTCCCTTTCGATGACGGCCTGCCCGGCGGTGAGATGCTGCACGCGGGCATCGAGCGTATCCCCCGTGGTCAGCGTGCGGCGGAACCAGGCCGTCGGCTCCTCTCCCAGCGTCGCCTGCATCACCTCGAGGAAGTCGGCGGCGGTGGGATGGGTGAAGGCGTAACGCTCCACGTAGGTGCGGAACATCGTGTCGAGCGCTTCCTCGCCGACCTGCCGTTCCAGCGTGGTGAAGACGAGGACCGGCTTGGCGTAGGTGGCCGTCTCGTAATCGTCGCCCAAGGCCCACGCCGTGCCGCTCATCGGTGTCGAGGGGGTCATCGCGTACTCCAGGCGGTGGGCCTCCAGATAGGTGAAGTGCCATCCGCTGCAGGAGGAGAGGTCGCCGTCGTAGAGCCGCTGCAGTGCGCGCCAGGCGGCGAAGTCGGTCATTCCCTCGTCCATCCACGGCTCCTCCGCCTCGTTGGTCGCCACCATCGCCTGGAACCACTGGTGCCCCAGCTCGTGCAACGCTTCGAGTTCGACCATGTGGAAGCACGAGGAGGCTGTCCCAGGCATGGCCGCGAAGGCCCCGACGGTGAAGAGTTTCGGATACTCCATGCCGCCCGCTCCGCCGCCGTCGGGGGGAACGACGAGCATCGTCAGATCATCGTAAAGTCCCATCCCGTAGGGCGCGTACCAGCTTTCGTAGAGCGGGTAGCCCTTCTCGACGGCTTCCATCGCCCGCCGGGCCGTGCCCCGCTGGGCGCGGTAGTAGTAGGTGTGCAGCGTTACGCCGTCGCTCAGGGTGCGGTCGTCGCGTACCAGCTTCGGGGAAGCGCCCCAGGCGAAATCGATGACGTGTTCGGCGACGAAATGGTGAAGCTCGCGGCCATCGCTCTGTTTCTTGGGCGGTTCGCTCTCCTCGCCCGTCGCGGCGACGATCCAGCCCTCCGGCAGGGAGAGGCGCACGTCGTAGTGCCCGAAGTCGGCGAAGAACTCCGAGTTGGCGTGGAAGGGGTAGGCGTTCCATCCGGCAGCGCCCTGCCACACACCGGCCTTGGGGAACCACTGCCCGGCCATCACGAAGCGCCCCTCGTCCGCCCAGCCCGTGCGGGCGAAGACGTGGGGGAGTTGGGCGGCGAAATCCAGTGTCACGGTAACCGCTTCTCCCGGGGCGACGGGAGCGGGCAGGCGGGCGCGGAGCAGGGTCTCGTCGCGGTCGAGAGGCTCCAGCGCCAGAGGCCGCCCGTCGGCCAGCCGGATGGCGTCGATGCGCATCCATCCGGCGGCCTGGGGGTCGAAGCTGTAGCCGCGCATAGCCATATTGCCCGTCTCTTCCGCTTCGCGCATCCAGAGCGTCTTGCCGTTGCGGAAGGCGTTGAGATAGAGATGGAAGACGAGGTCGGGCATAGGGTGGTTGCTGCGGTTGACATAGGTGAGGGTCTCCCTGCCGGAGAGGGTATGGGTCTGGACGCCGTAGGTTGCCTCGATGCGGTAG
>JALXBP010000070.1 GCA_026991395.1 Anaerolineae bacterium
TCTCGAGGAGTGGCTGGAGCGTGTAGGTGTAATCGGTGCGCCCGAAGGAGGTGGTTGAGGTGGCAATGAGGTGCTGGGCGATAGGCGGCTCCATCGTCTCCGCCTGTAGTCCAAGCGGATGGGGAACACGGACGCGATACATCGGTAAGCCGTAGAGGGTGGCTTCCATGATCGATTTGGCATCGTAAGGGGTCATACCCTGCGGTGGCATTTGGCTGAGGTAATCGAGCTTGGCTTGTTGTAGCGCTTTGCCTATGGAGATACCGCCCATCGCACTTTGGAGCAGGTTGTTGGTAAAGTATACCATCAGGCGTTCCGAGCCAGCGATCGCTTCCGAATCGCCGTAGCCGTAGCCGGTATTGGCGACCCAGAGCATCGCTCGGCTGGCTGCGGCTTGCGGATAGTCTGGTGAGGTCTGCGGATAAGCGCTCAGCACTTCCGCATCGGGGACACTGTATCCGGCATGACAGCCGGTAGACCAAGCAACGGTACCGGCGAGATCGGCGCTGCCGTTGATGATATCGGTGTTGTAAAAGATGTCGTTGCCTGTAGCAGGGCGGGTGCGCCAGTGTTCAAAGTGGGCGTTGACCGAGACGAGGTCGGGGGCATCATCGGCTTCCGTCCATGCCTCCCGGAGATCGTCGGCGACCCAATGCTCATTGATCAACGCCCGCGGTTCGCTTTGCAGAGCATCGGCTAGCGAGTCTGAGATCACCTCGGCGCTGTCGGTCAGGAAATCGTAGCCTGTCACGAGCGCATCGGCGGCAAAGAGTCGCTGATGGAGGGTAAAATAGTCGATCATATCTGCGATCTGTTGCGGCGTCTCTACCAAACGGCCTGTGGCGAGTAGCGGACGCCAGAAATGGCTACCGCGCCAGCCGAGTGCTTCTCCCGGAGGCGTGCCGTAAGCATCGTCGGTGAAGTAGAAGCCCATCTCCGTTGCGGCCCGCACGGCTGCATCGGCGGCGGAGTTGTGGGCGAAGGTGTGCTCGTTGGCGATGCGAGCCATGTCAAGCTGGCGGTAGAAGGGGAGTTGCGCATCGTCTCCCACGATAACAACGTATTCCAGCATCGGGTAATTCGCGGTGGTCGGAGAGACGATCTCCTGGCGCACGAGTTCGACGATGGTGTTGGGCATCATGTAGGGATCGCAGTACGCGGCATTCCATTGTGCGTAGGCTGCGCTGATCACGTCGGAGCTTTCGACGGGGACAACGTAGCCGCGGACGTCGCTGGCATCGGCCAGCGTCTCCAGCACGGAGCGGACATACTCCGCGTCGGTAATCGAATAGGTCTGTGCCAGACGTGTGTAGTTGTAGAGGATGAGCGTATGGACGCCATCAACCTGTGCCTGCGAGCTGAGATAGGGCGGGGGAACGGTGGGCGTGATAGGATAGAGCGGCTGCCACGTGCAGCTTTCCGTTGCGAGGGGGATACTCTCGACGGTAAGGGTATAGGGCGTCGAATCGTCATAGACTTCCGGCGTGGTTCCCAGCACGATGATGTAATAGTCTCCAGGCAGGAAGGCATGCACCGTAACTTGCTCATCCTCCTTGTCCGGATTATCGGAGATCGACTCCCAGCCGCCAATCGACTCCCAACCGCCGATCGACTCCCAGCCCCCGATCGATTCCCAACCGCCAATCGACTCCCAGCCGCCGATCGACTCCCAGCCCCCGATCGACTCCCAGCCACCTATACTCCCAACGGTGCCGTCCTCTCCTTCTGTCAACGGATCGCCTAAGTAGTTGATGTTGTCTTCCACCTCGATGCTTGGTAGGAGTGAGGGATCGGGAGCGACGATGAGCATGTAGTCCTCGCCCAAGTTACTCAACGTAACGGTGAGGTAAGAAGGCTGGTCAATGTGAACGGTGTACCAGTCCCGGTCGGCAGCCCACCCGATCATACCGGTCACGAATCCCGAGGCGGAGATGGGGGTGGCTTCGAAGTAGAAATCGTTCGGTTCGTTGAGATCATTCTCCGCCCCGCCGGTCAGAGGACAATTGCTTGCGAAGTTGACCTCCGTGCCGATGACGAGGAGTGATTGTTCGGCTTCGATCGAGCCGTTGCCTTGGAAAGCGTAGCCCAATTCCGGCATCTGTTGCTGACTGAAGTTAGCGCTGGCGTAAGGTGCCAACACACGTGATTGGCTCAATACCTCGATACCGTTGGAATTGAAGATATGCAGCGTTATCGTCTGTGGCATATTCGCTGCGTTAAAGGCCCAGTAGTCGGTGAAAGTGTTGGGAAGGCGGTGGACATCGGGCAGGATGAAAGGATAGGCTGCACTGGACGAGGGGGGAACCAGCGAGTAGCCTGCGAGGTCCGGCGTGCCTTCATCCGTGGCTGGCTTTTCTTCCACGCTGCCGAGAAAAGCTGCGCTGGGAATATAGGGATTTCCTATCATTGAGCCGACGAAGCTTTCCGGCACGTCGATCATCTCGCTTTGGCCAGTGTGGATGATATTGAATGTTGTGGATAGCGGTGATCCGTCCATCCGATACATCTCATAGGTCGCAGAGAGGGGCGCGGTCGCTGTACTGACGAGTGTCATCCAAAGCACAGAGTCGCCGTAGGTCTCCGGGCGATGTAGGTAGCGGGGAGCGAGGTAAGGCCCTGTGAAGTAGCTGGTAAGGGGTGTGTAAGCCTCTATCACGCTGCCGTTGTTATCTTCGTTAGCGGCGTAGGCCGAGAATGAGCAGGTGCCATTGGAGGAAACTTCGGCATAGCCGACCTCTTCCTCGGTCATATAGCCTTCATCGACCGGGCGATAGGAGAGGGATTCGTGGAACTGAAGGGTGCGGGTGATCTCGGCGCGCGTTTCTCCGGAGACGATAAGGCGAGTCGTTATCGTGCAATTGTGATCGGTGGTGTTTTGAATGTGGATGACTGGCTGGAAAGTCGGCGGTATCGATGCAATGTGGGGGAGGATGAGTTGCTCAATAGATGTTCGGGGTGTGAAGGCGGCAATGTGGGGAGCGTTGAGTTCTGGATTGGGCAGAAATTTGACCATGATGCCGACATTGGAGGTTGCAGGGGTGGAGAGAGTGAGAGAACCGTCAATCATCCCCTTCTCACTGAAGAAGTCATTGTTGAGTACGATGTTCCCATGGGCGGGAATGGAAAAAGTTTGCTGGAAAAGAGGGCTGGGCCCTCCTTCCGGCGGCCAGCCATAGACGGTTACGCTGGTCGAAATGTTATCTGGATTGACGATGTGGACGGATGGTTGAGCGGCGCCCGAGGTTTGTATGAAAGGGATGCCTTGATCCGGCTGTGTGAACTCATCGCCGGTTAAGACGACGTAGGCGGTGTATCCATTGAGTGGGCCGGGCTCGCCCGTTGGAATCGTGGGAGATGGAGCAGCGTGGGCTGCCGATGTCAAGACGAGGAAGGCCCCTCCTGCGATCAGCACTGCCAAGAGCAGGAGAGCAATACGAAAACACCGAATTGTGGACATAGTACACCTCCTCTCAATTAAGGAACGGTCAACGATACACAAAGCACTCGCTTTCCCTGCCGTTGGGAATAGCTGTCCTCTGCAAAGATTAACGCGCAGGAAGCGTGGAAGATATGTTGGCCTGAGTAGTGGAAAGAGATGCCAAACGTTGAGCGAGGTTTCTCAGCCTTTTGAGCTTGCCTTGGGCACCGAGTTGGCGGAAGATGACTTCGGCTTGGTCAATGTGGCGACGGGCTTCCTCCGGCACACCGCAGTACAGAGCGTAATGGGCTTTGGAGAGAAGCAAAAGACCGCGCCCGTATTGACCCGTTTCACTGGCAAGGAAGCCTTCTGCCTTGGCTAAAGCCGTTTGGGCAGCTTCACACGAGCCTAAACGGCTTTCGATATCGGCCAGCAAAATGTTAGAAAGAAGCAATTCCTGTCCGGCATGGTGTTTTTCGGCTTCCTCGATGGCCCGTAAGGCCCATCGTTTGGCCGTTTCGAAATCGCCTTCCCTGAAGGCGAGTCGACCGCGATGGCGGTAGAGTTCTGGCAAGACACGCTGGCTACCGATAGCCTGGAAAAGCTGCTCTGCACGGTCCAAATGTTCGTGGGCTTCGTCGAAATAGCCCTGCTGAATGGCGACGGCGGCCAGGTTGTTCTCCATCAGCGCGATGCCGTAGGTGATGTTCTGCTCTTGAGCCAGCAGCAACGCCTGTCGATAGGCGCGTCGGGCCTTGTCCCATTGGCCTTGCAGGCGATAGACCTCGCCCAGATTGGCGAGGATTTGGGCTTCGCCCTCTGCATAGCGGATACGGCGGGCTAACGCGAGCGCTTTCTGACCGTGCTTTTCCACCTCCGCCCAGTGCCCTTGCATCAGATTGATGAGGAGAAGTGAACTGCGGGCGCGTACCTCGCCCAAGGTGTCAAGCAGGGCCTCGAAGCTGGCTAATCCGGCTTCGCCCAGTTCTCTGGCCTTCTGCAGATTGCCTTGGCGGTAGTGGATGAGGGCCATCAGATTGAGGGCCCGTGCGCGGACACGTTGAGCCTCGACTCCCTCGATCTGTTGAGTGCGTTGGATGACCTCCTCGGCGGTAACTTGGCTGGCCTCCAGTTCCCCAATGCGGTAATGGATGCCTGCCTTGATCATCAGCAGTTGGGCGGCGGTCAGCGTCTGCCGGATGACTGGATAGGCCAGCCCCTGCTCGATCTGGGCAAAGGCTTCCTGATAGTGGCTGAGCTTCTCCAGCGTTTCCGCGGTGTGGTAAGCCAGGACGGCTGCGGTATGGATGTCGCTCTCCGTGGCCGGAGGATGGGGAAGCCGATCGCGCACTTCGGCGAATTGCTCCAGCGCCTCCTCGTATCGCCCCACGATGGTCATCACCTGACCGAGGAGCAGGTGGGCCTCGGTGGTATCGGCCTCTAACTCACCCTCCGTGGCGGCCTGGATGGCGCGTTGCAGTGCCTGAATGGCCTGGTCGGTGAGATGATTGGCGAAGGCCCGGCGTCCCAACTCGAGGTTACTGCTGAAGGCGAGAGGCCACATCTGTCCCTCGAAGGCGTGGTGGGCCAACAGCGTCAGCCAGTTGGAGGTGGCGGCGTCGCGGGCGATGTTGAGATAGGTCGCCAGGCGACGATGGATCTCGATGCGGATGCGTTTGGGCAGCCCCTGCAGCGCCACCTCGCGGATGAGCGGCTGGCGGAAGATCAGCGTCTCTTCCCCGCGCTCGCTGAAGATCAGTCCGAGGGGCGCGAGGTTGTCGAGCCTGCGGCGCAGGAGCGGCAACGGCTCTTCACCGTAGGCGGCGTTGAGCATCGCCAGCGTCATCTGGTCGCCGACGACGGCGGCGGCGCGGAGCACGTGGCGGCTGGGCGGGTCGAGTTGGTCGATACGGCTCTGCAGGAGCCCGTAGACGGTGCCGGGCACCGGAGCCTCTTCCAGAGGCTGGGTGATCTCCCAATGGCTGTTCGTGCGCCGCAACACGCCGGAGGTGATGAGCGAACGCAGGGCCACGGCGGCGAAGAAGGGATTGCCGTTGCTCCGTTTCCCCAGCCAGCGGACGACTTCTTTGGGGATTTCGCCGCCTCCCGTCTGCTGGTGGGCCAGTTCCCACAGGTCGCGGCTCTGGAAGGCGGGGAAGGTGTAGTCGTGGACGTGGGACATCTCCTTGCGACTCTCGAGTACCGCCGGTGCGCCCTCGTTACGGTAGGTGATGAGGATGAGTAGCGGCGCATCGTAGGGTTCTTCGAGGAAGGCGGAAAGTAGCGAGAGGGTCGCGCCTGGCATCCATTGCGCATTTTCAAGGATGAGGAGCCTGGCTCGCTCTCTCGCTGCATGGAGCCAGAGATCGCGCATCGCAGCCCGACGTTGGCGTTCCCGCAGTTCGGCGGTGAGCGAGGCCAGCGTGGGGGTGGGGGGGAGATCGACGCCGACGATGGGGGCCAGCAGCGGAGCTTGCTCCGCCATCCCGTAACGCTCCATCGCTTTGAGGAAATCGCCCGCCGGGTCATCGCTCTGTTCGTCCAGATCGAGGAGCGCACGCAGTGGCTGTTCCCAGGCTGCGTAAGGGAGGTGTTCGCCATAGGAAGGCGCGGTGCCGGTATGGACGAGACATCCTTCCTCATGCGCCTCGCGGGCGATGATGGCGGCCACCAGGCTCTTGCCGGTTCCTGCATCACCGTGCAGGAGCGCGATGCTGCCATGGCCTTCCAGCGCCGCCCTCAAATCGTTCCGCAGCCCGCGAAGAATGACGCGCCGATCGGCCACTTTCTCCTCCGCCACATCCACGCCGAGGAAGATGGCCCGCCTGCCGTGGATGACGAAGGGGGTGATCAGGTCGGCTTTCCCCTTGAAACGGTGCGGGGCAGCGAACGTCCCTTCGATATGGCGCTGGACGGCAGGGTGGGAAGCCGTCTTCGGCCCGGCCCATATCTCGCCCGGTGCGCAGGCCGACATCAGCCGGTGGGCCAAGTTGACCTCGTCGCCCATCACCGTGTACTCGCGGCGGTGAGCCGTCCCTACATCCCCCGCGAAGACGAATCCGCTGTTGAGACCGATGCGCAGGAGGTGCCCCCCCGCCTCCTGCAATTCCAGGGCGGCTAGGGCCGCGCGGAGAGGCTCGTCCTCGTGGGCGACCGGAGCGCCGAAGAGCGCCATCAGATAAGGCCCGTGAGGGCTGAGGCCGATCTTGTTGATCAGCCCGTCGTATCGCTGGATGATAGCGCGGCTGCGGGCGAAGAAGGTATTCGGAGCTTCCACCGCTTGCCGCAGCGCTGCAGGGTCGTCCCAATGTGCCGTGAGATCGGGGAAGCCGCTCATCGCTACCATCATCACCGTAACCTGGCGGTGCTCGCTCCAGAGTTGCATCTGTTGGGTGAGTGTGGTCAAACGCGACATCAGCCCCGGTGCGAGGTAGGGCGTCAGCGTGTCGAGGAGATCGAGCAGGGCGCGGAGTTGTCGTGCCGGTTCGTCGATGGCCGGTATTCGCAAGATCGGTGCCGGTTCGATGGGAGCAGGGAGGTCATCCAGCCCCAGGACCTCGCTGTACGTCCCTTCCAGGGGGCGGCTTCGCAGCCCCTCGCCGCAGAGCAGTGCCGTCTGTTGGTCGATGGCGATCCCGCGCGAAGGGGCCAATTCCTCCGCTTCCCCCATCCGCCGGAGCGCCGAGCCGGAGAGGAACCACTCGCGCCGCACCTCGTCGCCGATGCCTACGCCGATCAGCTTGCCGCTGCCGATGCCGATGGAGACGCGGAGGGGAAAGCGCCCCAGCGAGGTTTCGACCTCGCTCATCTTCTTGCTCAAAGCCTGCTGGACCTCGAGCGCGGCAGCGACGGCGGTTTTGGCGTAGTCCTGACCGGTGAAGAGGATCAGCCCGGCATCGCCGCCGAACTTTTGCAGATCGCCGCCGTAACGTTCGGCAACGGTGATCAGCACTTCGAGGAAGCGGTTGACGATGTCGGTAACCTCTTCTGCGCCCGCGTTGGGATCGTGCTGTGAGAACTGCTCCGACATCGTGGTGAAGCCCTCGACGTCGGCGAAGAGAACCGAACCTTCCAGAGGGACAGTGAGCATCGTGCCGTTGCGCACCGTTGTCGCCAGGCGGATGACTTTGCGCGGCAGGTAGGTCGCCACGACACGTACCAGAGCCTCCATCTCCTCCGTAAGGTGAGGCTGGTAGCGAAGTATGCGTGCCAGGGCATCATCCGAGCTGCCGTGTGTGGACATCGTCATCCGTTCCCTTACAAGATAGGTCGCGTCCCTTGGGCATTGGCCGGGGAGTTATCCTCATTATACAATGATTTGAAGGCCCTGCATGTTCCCGACGTTAAGAGATGGTAAAATCCGTAACTCATGGCGCGTGCGGAAGGGGCTTGTCCGCCGTCGGCATCGGTTTACACTGGGCGATGGAGGCGCGTGATGCGACGAAGTGGCGTGGTCATTGCCGGAGGGCGCAGCCGCCGGATGGGCGGGGTGGACAAACGCTTCCTCCTCCTGGAGGGGAAGCCGCTGTTGCTGCGCGTGATCGAGCGGCTGCGTCCGCTGGTGGACGAGGTGCTCGTCGTAACGCGGCAGCCGGAGGCCCGCATCGCCGAGTGGGATGTGCGGCAGGTCGTGGATCGCTATCCGGGGCACGGCGTCCTCGCCGGGGTCCACGCGGGGCTGGCCGCTGCACACGGGGCGTGGGCGGTCGTCGTCTCCGCCGATCTTCCCTTCCTCAGTTGTCCCCTCTTGGAAGGATTGCTCCGGCGGGCGGAAAGCGGCGTGGCCGATGTCGTGATCCCGCGCCGCGGGGCGGGGCTGGAGCCGCTGCACGCCCTCTACCGCGCGGCGACCTGTGCGCCCGCCGCCGAGCGCGCCATCCTGCGCGGCGAGCGGCGGATCATCGCCTTCTTCCCCTTCGTGCGTGTGGACGAGGTGATGCCGGAGACGTGGCGGCGATGGGATGCGGAGGGCCGTTCCTTCTTCAACGTCAACCGCCCGCAGGAGTGGGCGCAGGCGGTGGCGATGGCGACCCCTCGAGGCGCAGACGATGGGGGTGCGTGTAGAGACGCATCCGACGGGCAGTGATGTGCCCCAAGGCGGTGATGCCCCATCGTTCGGCCATCTCGACGGCCAGCGATGAGAGGGTCTTCAGGGTGGCGACGAGCGGCAGGCCCATCCGCGCCGCCTTGCTGATCATCTCCGACGAGATACGCCCCGTCGTGAGGAGGATGGAAGCCTCCTGCACCTCCTGCAGGAGGAGATAGCCGATGAGCTTGTCTAAGGTGTTGTGCCGTCCGATGTCCTCGGCGACGGCCAGCATCCGCCCCTCCGCGGTGAAGAGGGCGCTGACGTGGAGGCCGTGGCTGCGGCGGTAGTGCGTGGCTGCCTGCTGCATCGCGGCGAGCATCGTCGGCAGGCGGCGGGGATCGAACCGGAGATGCTTCCGGATGGGCTGGAGGGGCGCGTAGAGTTCATCGAAGACGACCCCTTGCCCGCAGCCGGAGGTGAGCAGCGGTGTGCCGTGCAGGGGAGCGACGGCGTGGGTCAGCCAGACGTCGGCGCAGGGGGCCTCGCTGAGGTGGAAGGCGGCGATCTCCTCCGCCGATTGGATGTAGCCGTTGTAGAAGAGGAAGCCGACCGCCAGTGCCTTCAGGTCGATGGGGGTGGCTGCCAGGCGGACGATCGGTTCGCCGTTGACGTTGATGCAGAACCACACCTCCTCCGGCAGCGCGATCCGCTCGCGGTGCAGGCTTTCCCCCTCCAGCAGGTCGATCTCGCGCTCGCTCACCCGTTCTTCTCGCGAGGGGGTTGCGCTCCGCCGAGACGCGGGCTGAGCGCGCCCATCAAGTGGAGGATGAAGAAGGCTCCCGTTGTCCCGGCGATGGCCAGGGCCCAGTCGCCGACGCCGACGGCGGCCCCGACGACGGCCATGGTCCAGATGGCGGCGGCGGTGGTCAGGCCGCGCACACGATCGCGCTGGAGGAAGATCGTCCCCGCCCCGAGGAAGCCGATACCCTGGACGAGGGCGGCGAGGATGCGCGTGGGGTCCATCGTGACGACGTCCACCTGGAGCACGGTGTAGAGGGGCATCCGCTGGGCGAGGAGCATCACCAGCGTCGAGCCTAAGGTCACGAGCATAATCGTGCGCAGGCCCGCGGGCTTTTGCACGCGCTCCCGCTCGAAGCCGACGATGCCGCCCAGGATGAGCGAGCCGATGACCCGCTCGAGCATCGTGAGCGTCTCGTGCGCCACGCCTGTCCGCCGTACCTCAGGTGAGGAAGATCTCGGTGCCGCAGTAGGGGCAGCGGATGACGCCCTTGCCAGCCAGTTCGAGTTGCCCGCCGCAGTTGGGGCAGCGTGCTCCTTCCTTGAGCTTGCTGGCCTCTTCGGAATAGAGGATACCTTCTTCCCAGTTGATGTAGCCGGAGAAGAAGCCCTTGTGCACCAGGTCGTAGACCATCGCCTTGACCTGATCGCGGGTGAGGCCGAGTTCGAGCGCCGCGCGGGCGATTTCGACCTGTCCTTGTGCTTGCACCATCCCCAGCAGCTTGCTTTCCGTCTGCGCGTAGGCCATCGCTTTGGCTTCCGCCTGGCTCCGGCGGAGGATGACGAAGCCGCCGCCGATGAAGGGAACGGCGAGGATGACCGCAATGCCTATGCCGAGCAAGGTCGCGGCGGGCGAAAGTTTGTGCTCGGCCACGGCACCGGCGACGAGCCACAGCGTGCTCATCAGACAGATGACGAGGCCCACACCGATGAGCACGAAGGCGAGCGCTTTGCCTTTCATCGTTGACTCCTTTCGCGAAAAGGGAACTACAGCCATTCTCCGCGCACGAGCTTGGCGGCGATGCGGTTGTGGCGCTCGATGAGGGCGGGGAGATCGACGGTGAGGAGGTGGCCTTCCTTGACGACGATCTTGCCGTTGATGACGGAGAGATCGACATTGCGCGGCTGGCAGAAGAGCAGCGCGGCCATCGGATCGTGGACGGCTCCTCCGGCGTAGGAGAGCGCGTCGAGCTTGATGCCGATGAAATCGGCGGCCATACCGGGCATCAGTGCGCCGATGTCGTTGCGGCCAAGCACCTGAGCGCCGCCGCGTGTGGCGATCCAGAGGGCCTCTTCCGCCGTCAACCCCGACGGGTTGCCGCGCACGCGCTGGAGCAGCATCGCCATCCGCGCTTCGGCGAGCATGTGGGATGAATCGTTGCTGGCGGAGCCGTCCACGGCCAGGCTGACGGGGACTCCGGCGTCGAGGTACTCGCGGATCGGGGCGATGCCGGAGGCAAGGCGCATATTGCTCGAAGGGCAGTGCGCCACGCCGGTCCCCGTCTCGGCCATACGGGCGATCTCCTCGGCGTTGATGTGGACGCCGTGGGCGAACCAGACATCATCGCCGATCCAGCCCAGCGTCTCGGCGTAGGCCAGGGGGCGGTGGCCGAATTTCGCCAGGCAGAACTTCTCTTCGTCCTTCGTTTCCGCCAGGTGGGTGTGCAGGCGGACGCCGTAGGAGCGGGCGAGGGAGGCCGCTTCGCGCATCAGATCGGGCGTTACGGAGAAGGGGGAGCAGGGGGCGACGACGATGCGCGTCATGGCGAAGGGTTCGGGATCGTGGTGGGTCTCGATGGCGCGGCGTGTGTCGAAGAGGATGAAGGTCTCGTCTTCGACGACATCATCGGGCGGAAGCCCGCCCTGGCTTTCGCCCAGGCTCATCGAGCCGCGGCTGGCGTGGAAGCGAATGCCGATCTCGTGCGCGGCGCGAATCTCATCGTCGATGCGCACATCGTTGGGGTAGATGTACAGATGGTCGGCAGCCGTCGTGCAGCCGGAAAGGACCAGTTCCGCCAAACCCGTGAGGGCGCTGACGTAAACGGCCTCGCTCGTCAGTCCGGCCCAGATGGGGTAGAGGGTCTTCAGCCACTTGAAAAGGGTCGCATCCTGTGCCGCGGGTACCGCCCGCGTGAGGGTCTGATAGAGGTGGTGGTGGGTGTTGACCAGACCGGGGAGGATGATCATCCCGTGGGCGTCGATAACGTTCGCTGCCTCTTGGGGAAGATCGGCGGTGGGACCAACCTGTTCGATGACGTTGTCGCGGATGAAGAGAGCGCCGTCTTCGATCGTGCGCCGTTCGTCGTCCATAGTGACCAGGAAAGAAGCGTGCTTGACGAGTAACGTGCTCATTTTCCCTCCGTTCATAGCGATAAGGCTTTGTGCAGTCGCGCCAAAAATCACTACGGGGATGATAGCCCGATATGGGGAAAGCGTCAAGCGTCCGGCGAGGGGATGCGGGGACAGGCTTGGGGAGGTGCGCGCCGATGCTGGAGAGGTGAAACTTGTTCTCCGCGCAGGCTTCCCAATTTCGCCAAGCCGTTGTAAGATGAGGTCGTAGCGCCTCCTCGGCACATTTCGACACATGCTTGAAGACAAGGAAGGTGGCTCCTATGCTCGGTTGGATACGCATTCATCTGCCCAAGCGCTGGCTTCTGCTTTTGGTGTTCCTCTTCCTGCTGGGTGATCTCGTCGATACTACGGTGATGGCCGTCGGCCATCCCTGCGATCGTCTGACGGTCACGATTGCGGCTGCGCAGGTGCGCGTCAAAGCGGTGCCGGACGGCTCGCCGCTGCAGGAGGATGACGTGGTCATCGCCGTGGCCGGTGTGCCCATCGACAGTGTGCACCTTCTGCGCCCCGGTTTCTGGCACCGGCGCATTCGCCTGCTCGAAAGGACGTATCGCAACGAGGAGACGGTGCCCTACACGATCCTGCGCGATGGGGAGGAACGCATCGTCCAGGTGGCCTGGCATCCCTACACCTTCGGTGAGTGGATGCAGCGGGTGTGGGGGCTCTATATCGCCGCTTTCGTCTTTCTCCTTGCGGCTTTGCTGATCATCTGGGAGCGTGAGCGGACCTTCGGCTCGCGGATGATGGCCGCGATGCTGTTGATGGTGGGCTGGATCGAAATCAACAATCTGATGCCGGCTTCCAGCCTGACGCTGCTCCTCGATTGGGGCTGGTGGTTCATTCCCGCCGACATTCTCGCCGTGATGCTGACGGTGATCGTCGTGCCCTACACTTTCCTCGTCTTTCCGCGCCCTATCCGCTGGATCGAGGAGCATCACGCGGGCCTGGTCCTCCTGACGGGGGCGGTTGTGGTGCTGCCGGTGCTGGTCATCGCCCTCTCTTCCCACAGTTCGGTGCTGCAAAGGCGCGAGGCGATCTTTGCCTACCTCAATCCGTGGCTGATGGGGGTGTTGCTCTTCGCTTTGGGGCGGGCCACCGTGCAATCCTTCCGTGTCAAGGAGCCTTTGGAGCGTGCGCAGTGGCGCTGGATGATGTTGGGGGCCGGCATCGCCGTGTTGCCTTTTCTCCTCTTCTACCTGCTCCCGCTGCTTCTCTTCCAGGCCCCCTGGCTCCCGCTGACGGTGACGAGCACTGCCGTGATCTTCTTCCCGCTTTCCATTCTCGTCGCCAGCTTCCGCTACAGCCTCGTCGAGATCGATCGGGCCGTCGGCTGGATACTGAACTGGGTCTTGCTCTTTGTTTTCGCCGTCGCCGTCTATGCACCTGTGCTGAGGGTGCTGCGGCGATGGTGGGGGTGGCTGATGGTGGAACGAGCGCCGGTGAGGGTCGAAGCCATCGTCGTCGGTATCGTCGTCCTGCTGACACTGGCGGTCGAGCCCTATGTGCGGCACGGCGTCGAGCGGCTCTTCTCGCGCGAGTGGCAGAGTTTCGACGCCGCCCTGAGCGAGATCAGCGAACGGCTCACGCGCGTTGTGGACTACGGTGAACTCCAGATTCTCCTCGAGGAAGAGGTGCCGCGCCGTCTGGGGCTCTACGGTGCGATGATCCTGTCGCTCGATGACGATCGGCATCGTTTCCGCCGACGGGAGGGCATCGTGGAGCTCGATGAGCGTTCGCCGCTGGTGCGCTGGATGCGTTCGACGAGCCTTCCTTTGAACGTCTACCATCTCGCCAACGTGCCCAAAGAGGCGCGTGAGGATATGATGCGCCTGGCCCAGGAGGGGATCGAGGTCGTCGTGCCGCTCCTTGCCACGGGGCGGCTGGTGGCCCTCTACCTGCTGATGTCACGGCGCTCGGCCAATCTGTTCACCCGCCGCGAGATGGAGGCCCTGGGGCTCTTCAGCCATCAGCTTGCCACGACGATGCAGAATGCCGATCTCTACCGTCGCCTGCAGGACTACAACCGTCTGCTGGAATCGCGCGTCGAGGAGCGGACGCGCGAGGTGGAGACGGAGCGCAATCGTCTGAACGCGATCCTGCAGAATATCGCCGACGGTCTGGTCGTGGTCGATACGGAGGGAAGGATTACGCTGGTCAATCCGGCCTTCCTCCGCCTGGTCGGGCTGGAAGAGGCGGCGGTACTGGGGCACCACCTGCTGGAACTGCTGCCGATGGAGGCGCTGCGGACGCTGGGTGAGGAGACCTTGCGCCGTGCCGGTGAGGTCGTCACGCTGACGATGACGCGGGAGGATGGCGTTACCTTCGAGGCTTCCGCCTGTGCGTTGCAGCAGCGAGGGGAGGCGGAGGTTACCGGCGTGGTCATCGTCCTGCGCGACATCACCCGCGAGCGGGAACTGGACCGGATGAAGACGGATTTCCTCTCCACCGTCTCGCACGAACTGCGAACACCCCTGACGGCCATCCTCGGCTTTGCCAAGCTGGTGCTGCGCACGCTGGAGCGTCAGATCGCCCCCCTGCTGGGGGAGGATCGGCAGCAGGAAAGGCGGGCCTTGCTGCGTGCGGAGGACAACCTGCACATCATCATCGATGAGGGCGAGCGGCTCACGCAGTTGATCAACGACCTGCTGGATGTTTCGCGGCTGGAAGCGGGGAAGATGCAGTGGCATATGGAGATGGTGGATGCCAATCGGATCGTCCAGCAGGCGGTCTCCTCGGTGCATGCGCTGGCGGAGGAGAAGGGCCTTCCGATCTGGGTGCGGACGGATGAATCGCTGCCTCCCCTCTACGCCGACGCCCAGCGACTGATGCAGGTCGTGATCAACCTCCTGTCCAACGCCATCAAGTTCACCGAGGTGGGGCAGGTCGTCGTTCGGCTGGCGAAGGTTACGACCGACGGCGAGGGCCATAGCGACGGCTACGCGCTGGGGCCGCATGCTCCCTCCGTCCCCGCGGGCCATTGGCTGAGCATCCGTGTGGAGGATACCGGCATCGGTATCGCCGAAGAGGATTTGCAGGTAATCTTCGACCGTTTCCGTCAGGCCGGCGACGTGCTCACCGACCGTCCGCAGGGGACGGGACTGGGACTTGCGATCTGCCGCGAGATCGTCCTCGCCCATCACGGCTACATCTGGGCGGACAGCCACCTGGGCGAGGGGAGCACCTTCCACGTCCTGCTCCCCCTCGAGCGCCAGGAGCCGGCAAGCCCGCGCTGAGCTTGCCGGCTCTCCGCGCGCTCAGGCGTCGCTGCCCACGGCCACTTCCAGGAGTTGCTGCAGGCGGGGGACCATCTCCGCGGGGTTGGTGTGCAGGCCCTCCAGGAGCAGCAGATTGTCGTAGAGTTGCTCGATGGCGAGCTCGATGAGCGGATCGTCGGGCGTGCGCTCCAGGCGTGCCGCAAGGCCGCGGATGAGGGGATGGCGTGGGTTGATCTCCAAGATGCGCGGGGCGGCGCGATAGTCCTGCTCCACCAGCCGCCGCACCTGCTCGAAGTCCCTGGCTGCTCCCCCTTCCGCGGAGACGAGGCGTGCCGGATGGCCGCGCAGCATCTGCGACGGGCGTACCTCGGTGATGCGCTCGCCCAGCACCGCTTTGATGCGCTCGCGCAGGGATGCCAGCGTCTCGTCGCTCGGCGGGGCCTCGTCGCCCTCCTCGCGCTCCTCCTCCAGCGGTGGCAGCATCAGCGCGGGATCGTCCACATTGCGGAGCGGCTTGCCCTCGAACTCGCGCAGCGTCTGCATCACCATCCCGTCGAAGGGATCGGTGAGGTAGAGCACCTCCAGCCCGCGGGCGCGGAAGGGGTCGAGGTGGGGACTGTGCCGCACGCTTTCCAGCCGATCGCCGAGGATGTAGTAGATGGCCTCCTGCTCCGGCTTCATCCGTGCTACGTAGTCGGCCAGCGAGGTCAGCGCATCCCCCTCCAGCGCCGAGGAGTGGAAGCGCAGCAAGGGGACGAGGTCGTCGTGGTCGAACGGCTGCGTGATGATGCCCTCCTTGATGAAGGGAGCGTACTCATTCCAGAAAGCGGTGTAGTCCGCGGGCCGCTCCTCCATCATCGTCCGCAGTGCCTTGAGCAGCCGCTTGTTGAGGGCGCGGCGTATCTGCGCGATGACGCGACTGCTCTGCACCGTTTCGCGCGAGATGTTGAGCGGGATGTCCTCGGATTCGACGACGCCTTCGACGAAGCGGAAGTGCTCCGGCAGCAGATCGCGGTTTCGCTGCTGGATGAGGACGTGGTGTGAATAGAGGCGCAGGCCGAACTCCGTCCGGCGGGTCACGGCGGAGATGCCGCCCTTGCGCGGGATGTAGAGCAGGCTGCGGATGTTGACCGGTGCGTCGGCCACGAAATGCAGGTGCAGGAGCGGCGGCTCATCGTCCAGGGTCAATTGCTTGTAGAAGTCGATGTAGGCTTCCTCCGTCATCTCCTGCGGCGAGGTGCGCCAAGGGGCGGTGCGCTCGTTCACCACCTCATCCCCCACGTAGATGGGGAAGGCGATGTAGTTGGAGTGCTTGCGGATGATCTGCTTCAGCCGCCAGGGAGAGGCGAACTCGCGGGCCTCCTCCTTCAGGTGGAGGATGACGTCGGTGCCTCGCCCCTCCTTTTCGGCTTCCTCGATGGTGTACGTCTCCTGTCCGTCGGAGCGCCAGCGCCAGGCGCGTGCCTGGGGGCGATAGGAGCGGGTGATGACCTCCACCTCGTCGGCGACCATAAAGGCGGCGTAGAAGCCGACGCCGAATTGGCCGATCAGTTCGACGGCGGAGGCCCCTTCCTTCAAGTGCTCCAGGAAGGCGCGTGCGCCGGAATGGGCGATGGTGCCCAGGTTCTCGATCAACTCTTCCCGCGTCATACCGATGCCCGTGTCGGAGACGGTGATGGTGCCTTTCTCCTCGTCCCCCTCGACGCGGATGGCCAGTTCCGCTTCGGGATCGACGACCTCGCGATTGGTGAGCAGTTCGAACTGCACGCGGTTCAGCGCATCCGAGGCGTTGGAGATTAGCTCGCGCAGGAAGATCGCCTTGTCGGTGTAGAGCGCATTCGCCAGGATGTCGAGCAGTTGGCGTACCTCCGTTTTGAAGGTCAGGGCTTCCCGATCCATTGTTCTCTTTCTACCTCCCTTTCTGAAAGTCGATGGCTTCCTCAACTATAGCGGGTACGGATTAAAGGCCGATTAACGGCGCGAATTTTGATTGGCCTCTGATGGATCGTTGGTAGGATAGAGGCGTCTAAAGCGAGGACTGAGGAGGGAACGATGTTCTGGGATCCGACCTATTTCATCTTTGCGCTGCCCGCGCTGATCCTGGCGCTGATTGCGCAGGCGTGGGTGCAGGGCGCTTACCGGCGTTACCTGCGCCTTCCCAACAGTCAGGGGATCACCGGCGTGGAGGCGGCGGAGCGCCTGCTGCGCTATGCCGGTCTTCCGGTGCGGCTGGAGGGCATCCGCCGGGAGCTTGGGGACCACTACGATCCGCGCGGCAAGGTGCTGCGGCTCTCGCCCAACGTGGCGCGGACGGCCTCGGTGGCCTCCGTTGCCATCGTTGCCCACGAGGTCGGCCACGCCCAGCAGGATGCGCAAGCCTTTCTGCTCCTGCGGCTGCGCTCCGGCCTCGTGGCCGTCGTCAATTTCACCTCGTGGCTGGGGCCGATCCTCTTCTTCATCGGCTGGATGCTCAACCTGCCCTCCCTGGCGTGGCTTGGCGTGCTCTTCTTCGCCGGGGCGGTGGTCTTCGCCCTCGTAACCCTGCCTGTGGAGATCGACGCCAGTCGTCGTGGGCTGCGTCTCCTGCGCGAGACCGGCATCCTGCAGAGGCCGGAGGAGCTGCGCGGCGCTCGTCGCATCCTCACCGCCGCCGCGCTGACCTACGTCGCCTCACTGGCCCAGGCGATCTCCACCATGCTCTACTACGTCTTTCTCCTGCGCGGAGGGCGGCGGCGACGTCTGTAGGGCGGCGGGCGACGGACGACACCCCCTTGCGACAGGGGGGTGTCGTCGTTTCAGGCGGGTTTGGCGGCGATGCGGCGTCGCCGCGGGCGGACGAACCATTGGTAGAGGAGGAAGGTGGCTACGCTGTAGGCGGTGATGGTGATGACGAAGATCGGATCGAAGCCATAGGCTTCCTGAATGGGGCCGCTGATGGAGGGGGTTACCGCCCGTCCCAGGTTCCAGATCATACTGTAGAGGCTGGCGGCCATACCGCGGGCCGACTCGTCGGTCTCCTCCATCACCATCGTCTGATAGACCGGTCCGGCGAGGTTCATCAGCGCCATACGGAGGAGGAAAGCGCCGATCGCCAGCGGGAGGCTGTAGACGAAGCCCAGGATGAGCAGCATAGGGACGGAGAGCGCTCTGGTGATGACGACCGTCTGCGGTTTGCCCCATTTTTCCGCCAGGATAGGGGCGATGAGCGTTGCTACACCCATCCCCAACGCCCCGAAGCCGAAGAGCGAGCCGATGCGATCGTCGGGCAGGTGGTAGCGGTAGCGGAAGAAGACGTTGAGGAAGGGGATGAGCATCCCTGCCCCCAGGGAGGTGATGAGCGGCGGCAGGAAGAGCTTCCACAAGCTGCGCCGCTGTCGCCAGAGTGCACGGAATGGTTCGAGCGGCCCGTGGGTCTCCAGGCGGGCGCGCACCTCCAGGCGGCTGAGGGGGAGCATGGCGATGAGCAGGAGCAGCGTCGTTGCGCCGAGCGACCAGGCATAGGCGGTGCTGGAGGTCGGCGCAACGCCCAGATGGAGCGCGACGAGAGCGGGGAGGGAGCCGCCGAGGAAGTTGCCCAGGAAGGCGGAGACCGTGCCGATCCCCGCGCTGAAGCTGAAAAGGTGCGTGCGCTCGCGTTCCGCACTTTCCTCCATCAGGAAAGGGGCGGCGGTGATGCGGTAGAGACTTCCGCCCAGGCCGCGCAGGATGCCGCTGAGGATGAGACCGGTGGGCGTCGTCCAGAAGAGCATGAGGATTTGGGCGGTGGCCATCACGGTGATGCCGCTGATGAAGGCCCGCTTGCGCCCGATGAGGTCGCTGATGTAGCCCGCGAAGAGGGCCACGATGAGCGCAGTCATAGC
>JALXBP010000071.1 GCA_026991395.1 Anaerolineae bacterium
CTTTCCGGCATAGCTGGGGCCTTCCGGCGGGCTACGTGGAGTATGACGAATCCCCGGCGGAAGCGGCGGCGCGGGAGACGCGGGAGGAGACCGGTCTCCGGGTCGAAGTCGGGGCTTTGGCGGGCGTTTACTTCTTCACCGACGATCCGCGCGGGAACGGTATCCTGATCGTCTACCGATGCTTCCCGGTCGGCGGCGAGGTGCGGCTCGCTGCGGAGACGGCGCAGATCGCCCGCTTCCGACGGGAGGCCGTGCCCGAGGCGCTGGCCGGTGGCGGGCATGACCAGGCGATACGCGCGTGGATCGATCGGAGTGCCCTTAGCGATGGGGAGCGACGGATGGAGAAGCCGGATGGCGGCACCGCGGCGATGAGCGCGTGGACGCGGCAATTCTACGCCAGGCAGGTGGAATGGGGCGATGTGTATCGGGACGAGGTCGCCGAGCGGCATCGGCGCAAGGCCGCATGGGTCGGCGAGGTGATCGGCGCGCCACCCCGACGGGTCCTCGAGCTGGGGGCCGGGGGTGGGCAGGATGCCGTCGCCCTGGCGGAGATGGGCTATGAGGTGGTGGCCGTCGAGCAGGAGCCGCTGCTCACGCAGCACATACGCGCCTTGCTCCGACGGCATCCGCGGGCGCGGGTGCAGGTCATCGAGGCGGATTTCTATCGTGTCGAACTGGCAGAGGGAGCCTTCGACGCGGTCTGCTACTGGGATGGCTTCGGCATCGGCACCGACGATGAGCAGCGCTTGCTGCTTCGGCGCATCCGCGCGTGGCTGCGTCCGGGCGGCGCGTCGCTCATCGAGGTGTACACGCCCTGGCACGCGGCCAAGGCCGCCGGGCACAGGTGGCGTGTGGGGCGGGCAACACGGGAGTACGCTTTCGACGGCGAAGGCTGCCGCTGGATCGATCGGTGGTGGGTAACCTCGCCTGAGGAGGCCGTCGAGCAATCCCTGCGCTGCTATTCGCCTGCCGACCTGCGCCTCCTCCTCGAGGGCACCGGTCTGAAGCTGGTGGCGGTGAGGGCCGGCGGGATGGTGGATTACGAAAGTCGGCGGTATGTCGAGTCGGCTGCTCTGGAGCAGGCGATGAGCTACGTCGCTCTGTTGCGGCCTGTGGTGGAAGGGTGAGGCTGTTTCGGACGGCACGACGGGGGAGACACCGGTCTCCCCCGTCGCTCGTGAAGGCGATTTACGCTTCGTTCCAGACGGCGTCGAAGATTTCGTCCGGCAGATCGTTGGCGACGTTGTGCGGCGGGAGCTTTTCGTACTTCATAAACTCCGGCAGGCGGTCGTCCTCCTTGCTGAAGCCGGCAGCGCGGTTGAAGGCGAGTTCCTTTTCGACGATCTCCATCCCGATGCGCCCCGCGTCCTCACCGGTGTAGTTGGTGCCGAGCAGGCCGTTGACCTCCTCGACCACACCCTCGAAGCCGCTGGGGATGTCGAGGATGGCGAAGGCGATGAAGATACAGTGGCCGATCATATCGAGGAAGGCGGTCGTGGCCTGGAAGTCGCGGCTCAGCTTCGCCTTCTCCTTGATCGCCTTCAGCGGCTCGGAGGAACCGCCGACGTTGAG
>JALXBP010000072.1 GCA_026991395.1 Anaerolineae bacterium
GAGCGATACGATGCTCATTGCGCAGATCAGTGATACCCACATCGTCGAGCGAGGGCGAAAGACCGCCAACGTCGCACCGATGGCCGAAAATCTGGCCCGTTGCGTCGAGCACATCAACCAACTGACCCTGCAGCCCGACCTGGTGCTGATCACCGGCGACCTGACCAACAACGGCCTGGAGGCGGAAACGGCGCACGCAGCCGAGATCCTGCGCGCCTTGCGTCCACCCTATTACGTCGTGCCGGGCAATCACGACGACCGCGCCCTGCTTGCTCACATCTTCGGGCGCGAGGCCTGTCCGACCGAGTCCGACGCCTTCATCGGCTACGTCATCGAAAGCGAGACCATGCGCCTCGTCGCCGTGGACAGCACGAAACCGGGAGCGCCGGGCGGGGAGATCGACGCCGAGAGGGCAGCCTGGCTCGATCGGCGTTTGAGCGAGGCCAGGACGCAGCCCACCCTGCTCTTCATGCATCACCCGCCCGTCCGCTTCGGCGTGCCGGAGACGGACGTGGACGGCTTCGAGGGGCGGGAACGGCTCGCCGAGGTGCTCGACCGGCACCCGCACGTGGAACGCATTCTCGCCGGACATATCCATCTGGCCGCACTGACCCGCTGGCGGGGCATCGTGGTCAGCACGGCACCCAGCACCGGTATGCGCCTGACACTGGAACTGGGCTCGTTGCGCCCCTCGGAGTTCATCCTCGATGATCCCGCCTACCAATTGCACTACCGGACTTCTGAGGGGAATCTCGTAACGTATACGATTCGCATCCATGGCGAAGAGCGTTCTTATCCGTTCGCACCTTGAGTTGCAGAGAGGACCATCCACGATGACCGAACAACCTTTACCCCGAATACCGATGTACCGACAAGTTGCCCGGCAACTCGCAGAAGAGATCATCTCCGGGGAACGCCCCGTCAACTCCAAGATACCTTCCGAACGGGAGTTGGCGGAGCGGTTCCACATCTCTCGTATGACCGCCCGCGCGGCCCTCAATGTCCTGCTCCAGCGGGGATTGATCGCGCGACGCAGTCACTCCGGTGCTTACGTCGCCCAGCCCAAGTACCGCTTCGACCTGAGTTCGCCGGGCGGCTTGCACGATCAGTTGCGCCAAGCAGGCGTTGAGCCGGGCGCGAAGCTGATTACGGCCAGTGTGTCGTCGGCCAAGGAGGTGAACCCACAGGTCGCACAGAAACTGAAACTGACGGAAGACGAGGAAGTCTATCACATCATACGTCTGAGGACGGCCAACGGCGAACCCATCGCCCTCGAAAATTCTTTCTTCCCCGTCCGACTGTTCCCCGAACTTCTCGACTTCAACCTCACCGATTCGATCTACGGCATCCTGAAAAAGTATTTCGCCGTTGAACCGGCGGAATCCTTTCAGGAACTGGAGATCTCCCTCCTCGATGTCGAATGGGCGGCGTTGATGGAAATCCCCGCCGGTCTGCCGACGCTGGAGATCAGGCGAACCACCATCACGGCGGAAGGTGAACTCTTTGAGTACGCCCACGACATCTACCGTGGGGATCGAATCCTCTTCACCGCGCGGACGGTTACCGAGGCCTGCTCATCCCTGCAGCAGGTGTGGCAACATGCCAGCAAGAACCTTTGATCGCATTGGGGAGGCCGGAGGGCGAGGCATCCACGGACCTTCCGGCCCTCGGACGAACAATCTTTCCCGATAGGAGGACTCCATTGACACAAGAGATCTATGATGTCGCTATCATCGGTGCGGGCGTTGTGGGGACGGCCATAGCCCGTGAACTGTCCCGCTATCAACTCTCCACCGTCCTGCTGGAAGCCAACCCGGACGTCGGTCAGGGCACGACGAAGGCGAATACGGCCATCTGGCATACCGGCTATGACGCCAAGAACGGCACGCTGGAAGCACGGCTCCTGCGTCGCTCCCGCGCGCTGATGGAGAAATTCGTGCCGGAAGCCGGTGTCCCCGTGGAGATGCTGGGCGGCGTGCTCGTGGCGTGGACCGAGGAGCAACGAGATCGACTTCCCGCGCTCCGAGAGCGGGCGTTCAAGAACGGCGTCACTGACGTGCGTATCCTCTCCCCCGAGGAGGTTTACGAGATGGAACCGAACCTCCAGGAGGGGGCGTGGGGCGGGCTGTACGTGCCGGGAGAATCCATCATCTGCCCCTTCACCCTCCCGCTGGCCTTTGCCACCCAGGCCGTGCTGAACGGCGTCGAACTCAAGGTCAACTTCCCCGTCCGCAACGTGCATCTGGAAGAGAAGGAGGGCACGACGGTCGTCGAAAGCGAGGACGAGAGCGTGCGCTGCCGCTACCTGATCAACGCCGCCGGCCTCTACTCCGATGAGATCGACGGGATGTTAGGGCATCACGACTTCACCGTTACCCCGCGCCGTGGCGAACTGATCGTCTTCGACAAGTTCGCCCGCTCGCTCATCAACCATGTGATCCTCCCCGTCCCCACACCGCTCACGAAGGGGGTCCTCATCAGCCCCACCGTGTACGGCAATGTCCTGCTCGGGCCGACCGCCGAGAACCTGGACGACAAGACGAACACCGCCACCAGCGAGGCCGGCTTGCAGACCCTGCTGGAGAAGGGCAGGGCCATCCTGCCGGCCCTGCTGGAGGAGGAGGTTACGGCCACCTACGCCGGTCTGCGGGCGGCCACCGAACATTCGGATTACCAGATCCGCCTGCACGCCGATCAGCGGTATGTCTGCGTCGGCGGCATCCGCTCCACCGGCGTCTCCTCCTGTATGGGGATCGCCGAGTACGTGCGCGAACTGCTGGAGCAAGCCGGGGTGACGATGGTGCCCAAGCCGACCTTCAAGCCGGTGAAGATGCCCTACATCGGTGAGGCCGGGCAACGCCCCTATCGCAATCCGGCGATGATCGCCGAGAACCCGGACTACGGGCGGGTGATCTGCCACTGCGAGAAGGTTACCCTGGGCGAGATCCTCGATGCCATTCACAGCCCCGTCCCCGCCCGTACGCTCGACGGCATTCGGCGGCGCACGCGGGTCATGCAAGGCCGATGCCAGGGCTTCAACTGCCGCGCGACCATCGTCGATATTCTGGCGCGGGAGACCGGGCAAGACCCCAAGTTCTTGCTGGCGCAGGACGACAAGGCAAGGGCAGGGGTGAATCCGCATCCACAATCATCGCGAGGGGAGGGAGCGAAATGACCCCCGAGACCGACGTACTCATCGTTGGAGCAGGCCCGGCGGGGCTTGCCGCTGCAATCGAACTGAAGAGGCAGGGCGTCGCCAATGTAACCGTCGTGGAACGCGAGCCGGAAGTCGGCGGCATTCCGCGCTTCTGTGCCCACACCGGCTTCGGCCTGCAGGACCTCCACCGTCTCCTTTCCGGGCCGAGTTATGCCCGCTACTACGCCGCGCAGGCCAAAGCCGTCGGCGTCGATCTGCACACCGCGACCACCATCACCGGCTGGGAGGGCGAGAGGAGCCTCGCCTACACCTCACCGGACGGGATAGGGACCCTCACCGCCAAGGCGATCCTGCTGGCGACCGGCGTCAGGGAGCGCCCCCGCCCGGCCCGTCTGATCCCCGGCACGCGGCCCCACGGCGTCTTCACGACCGGTGCTCTGCAGCGCTTCGTTTACGAACGCCATCTGCCCGTGGGCAAGAAAGCGGTCATCGTCGGAGCCGAGGCCGTCAGCCTCTCCGCCGTGATGACGCTGCGGGAGGCGGGGCTGGAGGTCGTGGCCCTCCTCACCGAGCACCCCCACCATCAACTCTACTTCCCCTACTCGCTGGGGAAATTCTGGCTGCTCGACCTCATACGCCGCACGCCGATCCTCACCTCCACCCGCCTGCGGAGGATTATGGGGACGCGCCGCGTGGAGGCCGTCGAAGTGCTCCACACGGCGGACGGACGCACGGAGACGATCCCCTGCGATACCGTCGTCTTCACCGGCGACTGGATTCCGGAAAACGAGATCGCACGCAGCGGGGGGCTGATCATCGATCGCCACACCCTCGGCCCGCAGGTGGACGGCGGCCACCGCACCTCCCGCAAGGGGATCTTCGCCGCCGGTAACCTGCTGCGCGGCGCGGAATCTGCCGCGACGAGCGCCCTGGAGGGCCGCGCAGCCGCACGGGAGATCGTCCGTTTCCTCACCGATGGCCGCTGGCCCGACGTCCGGCTGCCGATCGCCGTCGAAGCGCCCATCGCCTGGGTCTATCCCAACACCCTCACCGCCTTCGACATCGCCTCCCCCCGCAGGACGTTCGACTTCCGCGTGCAGACCTTCGTCGAGGGGGCGACGGTGCAGATCAGGCAGGGGACGAAGCACCTCTACAGCCGCACCTTCCGCCACCTGGGCCCCAACGAAACGATGCACCTCGACGGGCGCTGGCTGGCGCAGGTAGCGCTCGACGGGGAGCCGCCCGTGCTGAGCGTGGAGGCATAGCCTCATCGCTGCACGAAAGCAGGGGGTCCCCAAGGCCCCCTGCTTTTTGATTGCCGAACCATCCGCCAACTCCGCAGCCTGAGGGGGCACCGGGCACGTCGTCCGGTCCATCCCGGGCCAATCGGTTGCAGTAAGTTGCCATTTGTGGCATCTTATCGCTGTGGACTTTGCTCCGCCTTGCCCCTTTGCGATGCGTGGGCTATACTTGAGGCGCGCAGGAGGAGGCTATGGACCCGCAGGGAACATCTCAGGCCAAGGGGGAGCGTGCCGTCGCCATCGGCGGCAGCGCGGTCGGGAATATCATCATCACCAGCGACGGCAACAAGGCCGGGCAATGACCGGTCGGGAATCACCCGGCAGCTCCGCCGAACGGAACCCCCTCCCCTCTCTCCCCTCCCCGCAGGCGGGGAGGGGAAGGGATGGGGCCAACACCATGCCTGCGAGAAAGAACAGGACGATGGCGGAGGCTTACCATCCTGTGAAACGCCGGACACGCCGACACCCTCTTGCCCCTTTGCGATGCGTGGGCTATACTTGAGGCGCGCAGGAGGAGACTATGGACCCACAGGGAACATCTCAGCTATCGGCTAATGGGAACCGTTCCGTCGTTATCGGCGGCGACGCCAGCGGAAGCACCATCATCACCGGCGACATCTACATCCGTTACGGCTCGCCGGACAACCGGGCCACCATCCACGCCATCCTCGAAGCCAAAGCACAATCCCCGCCCAAGCCCGGCGAACTGCCATCCCATTCCTACATCCCCCTCGGACGCAACGACATCTTCACCGGACGGGAGGCGCACCTGGAGCGACTGGCCGCCCTGCTCTGCGCACCGCCCGGCGCGGAAGAGAAAGCGGTCATCGTCACCCAGGCGATCACCGGCATGGGGGGCATCGGCAAGACCCAACTGGCGGTCGAGTTCGCCTACCGGTACGGCTACCGCTTCCGGTGGGTTTACTGGCTGGACGCGAGCGACCCCGACCTCCTCGATGAGCAACTCGCCGCCGCCGGGCGCGGGATGGGCCTCCAGGCCGACGACGCTCCCGCGCTGGCCGCTCTCACCCTGGACGTGTGGCGGGCGCACGGCCCCACCCTCCTCCTCCTGGACAACCTGGAGGACGAGCATGGGGCGCGGGCGCTCCTCCCCCGCCTGCGCCACCACAACCTGCGGCTGCTGCTCACCTCCCGCCTCACCCGCTGG
>JALXBP010000073.1 GCA_026991395.1 Anaerolineae bacterium
GGGTAGGGGTGGGCGTCGGGGTCGGGGTCGGCGTTGATGTCGGGCTGGGTGATGGCGTCGGGGTGGGGGTTGGCGTCGGCGTTGCGGTGCCGGTCGGCGTCGGCGTGGCAGTCGGGGTCGCCGTGCCGGTCGGCGTTGCGGTGCCGGTTGGGGTCGCCGTGCCGGTCGGGGTCGCTGTGGCGGTACCGGTGGCCGTGGGCGTCGGCGTTGCGGTCGGCGTCACCGTGGTGATGGGGACGGTCGGCGTGATCGTCGGTGTGGCCGTCGGGGTCCACGTCGGCGGTACCGGCGTCGCCGTGGGCGGTACGGGCGTGGCCGTGGGGACAGGTGTGGGCAAGGGGGTTGCCGTCGGGGTTGAGCTGGGCGGTACGAGCATGACCGGCGGGACGTAGAGAGCTTGCCCGGCGTAGATGGTGTAGCCGGGGAGGCAGTTGGCGCGGCGCAGCGCCTCGACCGTCGTCCCGTAGCGGACGGCCAGCGTGTAGAGCGTCTCCTTCGGCCTGACGTAAACGATCTTCCAGGTGGGCGGTGGCCCGCACTGGTAAGCCGGTGTGGCTTCCGGCTGTGCCGAAGTGGGCAGGTAGAGCGTCTCGCCCGCCCTGACCTCCAGCGTCCCCAGACAGTTGGCGCGGGCGAGCATGTAGGGGCTGAGACCGGCGCGCCAGGCAATCTCGAGCAGCGTCTCGTTGGGGTGGACGCGGTAGGGCTGCCATCCGGGCGGCGGCGTGCAGTGCCGCACCAGCGCCGGGGGCATCGTCGGCGTGGCCTCGAGTGTGAGCGGCGGGGTCGGCGGCAGGGTGGGGAAGAGGGTGGGCGTGAGAGGCAGGGGATAGGTGTTGATGGCATGCTGCAGCTCCGGATCGAGCATCGCCATCCACAGGCTGCCGAAGACGATCAGCAGGAGGAGAAATCCGCTGGCGAAGGCTTTGATCAGGCGGCTGGGGTTGGCGGTTCCTTCGTTCACGCTTCAGACCGTGGTTCGCACATCTTGATAGGCGGGGAGGATGAAGGTGAAGGTGCTGCCTATGCCCGGCTCCGATTCGACCCAGATGCGTCCGCCGTTGGCCTCGACGAGGGTCTTCACCATCGCCATGCCGATGCCGCTTTCGCCCATTCCCTGGATGAGGGGCTGTTGGGCGCGGTAGAAGCGGCGGAAGACGCGGGGCATATCCTCCGGTGCGATGCCGCCGCAGGTGTCCGTGATGGAGATGTGCACGAAGGCGGTACCCTGCTCGACCTTCTGGTCGCGTGCCCGAATGACGATCTCGCTGCCCTCGCGTGAGCAGAGGACGGCGTTGGAGAGCAGGCGCAGGATGATCTGGTAGAGCGCGTCGCGATTGGCGCGGACGGGTGAGAGTTCGTCCGGCATATCCATCCGCACACCGACGCGCCGTTCGCGGAAACGGGCGGCCATACCGACGATGGCTTCCTCGAGCACGTGGAGGAGATCGACCGGCTCCGGCTCGGTAATGTCGCGCGTCTGCTCCGGCGAGACGATCTTCACCAGGTCGTCGAGCATCTGCCCCATACGCTCGATGTTGGCCTTGACGCGCTCCAGGAACTGCGTCTGCATCGCGTTGAGGATGCCGACTTGCTCGGTCAGGAGGAGGTCGGTGTAGCCGATGATGGAGGTCATCGGCGTGCGAAGTTCGCTGACCATCCCCAACAGGGCTTCGCGTTCCTCGGCCATGCTCTCGTGGGAGTTGAGTGTTACGGCGAGGGCGTCGGGCATGCCGGAGGCGTCGAGGAGCGTCATCATCTCCGCCTCGATGATGTTGTCTTTCACTTCGAGGGTGATGTGGGCGCGTCGCAAGGTGGAGTTGGCGGCGAGGAGGTTGTTGATCGCCTCGACCCATTTGCGGTCGGCGTAGAGCCCGTCCAGCGGCATACCGATGACGTTGTCGGCAAGGCCGAGCATCTGCCGCGCGATGGAGTCGGCCATCACGATGCGGCCTTGCGCATCGGTAACGATGAGGCCGGCGATCGTCTTCTGCGGCTGATCGAGTTGCTGCAGATGGGCGCGGAGTTGTTCGATCTGACGGGCGGCCTTTTGGAGTTGGCCCTGGAGGCGGTCCCGCTCCTCCCGCAGGCTGTCGTAGCGGCTCTTGAGATCGGTGAGCTCCTTCATCAGGCGCGTGCGCTCGCGGATGAGCATGTCCCGATCTTGGACCAATTCCTTCATCTCGTTTTTCCAGAAGGCCAGCTCGGTTTCGTGGATGCGCGGACGCTGGTTCAACTCCTTGCGCAGGCGTTCGAGTTCGCGTTCGCGCGTGCGGGCTTCGCGCTCCAGTTCGGCGATGCGTTTCTGCAGGATATGGGCTTCCTCCTTCAGGCGGGCGATCTCCGCGTCGTCCTCCTCCAGGGTGAGGATGGAACTGCCGCGCTGCTGGGAGCGGTGGATGACGGCGGCGAGGAGGGCGGCGACGAGGCGGAAGAGCAGGATGCTTTCCTTGTCCCAAATCTGCTGCGAGGTGGGCGTGCTGAAGAAGAGCATGCCGATGGTGTGCCCTTCGACGCGCATCGGGACGGCGAGCAAGGGGCCGCTGCCCTCGATGCCCAGTGCCTCGTAGAAGAGGGGGAGCCAGTGGGCAGCCTGGCGATCGGTGAAGAGATGGGTGGCCCCGGCTTCCAGCAAGGCGAAGAGGTCCGGATAGTGGGCGGCGGTCAGTTGCGGCAGATCGAGTTGCCCGGTTGGCGGGTGGATGGCGGTCAGTTGCAGGGCGGGTATGCCGTCGTGCGTCTCATCGCTCAGGGCAATGGCGCAGAGGTCGGCGCGGAGGAGGGTGGCCAGTCGCGAGGAGGCCAGGATGAGGGCCGGTTCCAATTCGCGAGCTTCGCTGATGCCGCGCAGCAAGGACTGGAGCGCCCCGACGTTCAACTGGGCGAGCAGGCTGTTTGGCCGCTTCTTCCGGGGACGGAGGGGATAGGTCGAGAGGGCGGCCTCGTGGAGGGCCGTCTCGATGGTATGGCGCTGGAGGGTGAGGGCCAGGAGCGGCGCCCACACGAGCGCCGCCGCCCGTTCCCACGGTGCGAAGTCCAGATCGTGAACTACCCATCCGATCTGGGCGATATGGCCTCCCAGCCAGAAAGCCAGGATGGCGAGGTACCATTCCCAGTTGCGCGGACGGGCGATGAGGGCCCAGAGCAGGGCCAGGCCGAGGATCACCGCCGTGCTGCCTTCCCAGAGCAATTCGGTGAGTGTGCCGTTGTAGGGGCGTTGAGCGGCCATCGACGGCCAGTTGACTGCGTCGTAGAGGTAGAGCGCCAGCGCAAGGGCGATGACGATGCCCATCAGCCCCGTCTGTAGGGGGCGCTGCCGGACCTCGCCAACAACGGCCCAGAAGAAGAGCGCCGCGCTGACGGTTTCGACGAAGTGCTCGGCGGGCGGGATGACGGCGTTGGGGGCGAGGAGATCGACGTTGCTCAGCAGGCCGAGGAGAAGCAGGAGGAGCCGTCCGCCCAGCATCGCGCCGATGGCCCATTGCCAGCGGCGGTGATTGTATGAGCGGATGGTCGGTGGAATGTTGTAGAGGGCGGCCATCGCCTGTTGCAGGGCAAAGAGGACGACGAGGAAATAGACCAGGTCGCCGGGGGGTTGGGCCAGCAGTTTGATCAGGTTGTTCAGGAAGTTCATCCGTGTTCCCCTCACGCTTTCATACCGATTATAGACTAAAGGGGAAGTGGGACAAGAGGCGGCCAAAAAAAGCGCCTCACACCGGTGCGAGGCGCTTGTGCCGAGGCCCAGATTTGAACTGGGGACACAGGGATTTTCAGTCCCCTGCTCTACCGAACTGAGCTACCTCGGCAGGTGGGGCGATTGTACCGCAAGGGATGATTTTGTCAAGCTATGGGAGCAGGTCGCCGCCACCGGAGCCGATTTCGATACTGTTGCCCCACGTGGCGATGCTTTGCTTGGCGGCAATGGGAAGGGTGAAGGAGAAGGTTGCGCCGCGCCCCTCCTCGCTTTCGACCCAGATGCGCCCGCCATGGGCTTCGACGATCTGGCGGCAAAGGTTCAGGCCGAGCCCGGTTCCCTGGGCGACATCCTCGCTGCCGGGAACGCGGAAGAAGCGGCTGAAGAGGCGATCCTGGTACTCGCGGGGGATACCGGGGCCGTTGTCGCTGACGGAGACGATCACCTCTTGCTGGAGACTGTCCGTTTTGACCGAGACGCGGATGCGCACGCCGTTACCGCCGTACTTGACGGCGTTGGAGAGCAGGTTGAGGAGGACCTGCTGGATGCGTTCCTTGTCGGCGAGCACAGGGGGGATGTCGTGAGGCATCTCTACTTCCAGTTGCATCTGGTGCTTGAGCGCCTGGGCGCGGATGGTGTCTACGGTATTGGCGACGACGGCATCGATCATCAGCGGCTGCAGGTTGAGTGTTACCCGTCCCGACGAGAGGCGTGCCAGGTCCAGGAACTGGTTGACCAGCGTCATAATCCGTTCCGATTCCTGCTGAATGATGTTGAGGAAGTGATGCCGCATATCGGGGGGCAGGTCGGGGCGGTTGAGCAGTTCGGCATAGGAGATGATCGCAGTCAGCGGCGTGCGGATTTCGTGGACGATTTCGGCGATCCAGTCGTTCTGCTGGAAGGTCTGGATGTTCTGGACGGCGATGGCTGCGATGCTCGCCAAGGTCTCCAGCGTTTCGACATCCTGGGGAGTGAAGCGGTGCTTGGTGCTCTGCGTCAGGCTCTCCAGGACGCCGATGATCTTGTCTCCGAGGAGCATCGGCACGGCGACGATGGATTGCGTCGTGTTGCCGTCGGGCAGGGAGAAGAGACGGGAGTCACGCGAGGCATCGTTGACGACAGCGGTCTTGCGTTGCTTGACCACCCACCCGGCCAGGCTTCCCTCGATGGGGACTTCCAGGGAGGAGAGGTGGCTGGAATCCGGCCCGGAGAAGGCGGCGAAGTGCAGTGCCCCCTGGTCCACGAGGAGGATGGAAGCAGCCTCTCCGCCTGTCAGGTCGCGTGCAGCCTCCACGATCTGGCGCAGCAACTTGTGCATATCCAGCGTGGAGGTGAGCTGGCGGCTGATGGCCAGAAGCTGTTCCATACTTTTGACCCTTTCGTCTAAATTCGTACAACGATCCTGCTGGTCCCTGTCCTTACTCATAGCTTTCCTCGTGGATGAGATGTACCGTGGTTCATACGGTCACGATGGTCGAGACGATGAGTCGCAACTGTCTGACGAAGAGGCTGTCCGGATGGCGCAAGGCCAGAGGGAGCTCTTCGTCGGGGCCGCTCTCGGTCATACGCGGCTCGGCGGGCAGGATGCCGAGGATGGGCTGCCCGATGGCCATCTCGATGGCGGAACGGTTCATCGCCGACGGTATGGATGTCCGTTCGTTCACCACGATGCCCGTGTTGTACTGCCCGATGCTCAACTCGGTGAGGGCGCTCAACATGGCGCGTCCCTGCTCGATGGCGATGCGGTGAGGCTCCAGCACGATGAGGAGATGATCGGCCTGCCGCAACACCTCGACGGCGGCCTTGTCCAGCGCCGGCTTCATATCGAGGATGACATCGTCGTAGTCGCGGACGAGCACGCGCAACAGGCGGCGCACGAAGTCCATCGTCAGCGGGGTCCCGCTCAGCCCCTCGGGGCGGATGCTCGCCGGTAGCAGGTGAAGCTGTTCCCGATATTCGAGGATCAGGCCCTCCACCGCGTCGTGATTGACCGCTGCGGCTCCTTGTTCCAGCAGGATGGAAAGGTGCTTCTTGGGGCGGACGACTCCCGCCTGGATAGCCAGTGAGCCGACGCCCTCCCGTAACTCGACGAGAGCGATGCGATGCTGCGGATGGATGTCGTGCAGCGTCAGGGCCATATTCAACGCGATGGTTGTCGTCCCTGCGCCGCCTTTCACGGGCAGGAGCGCGATGATTTTCCCCTGTTTTCCCTCCTCCTTCCAGCGGCCCCGACGTTGCAGGAGCGCCTCCACGCGGTTGATCAGTTCCGCCGGATGGACCGGCTTGGTCAGATAGTCGTCCCCGCCGGCCTGGAAACCGGCCAGCCGGTCGTCGATCGAGCTGCGGGCGGTGAGGAAGAGGATGGGGATCTGGTCCGTTTCCGGCGAATTGCGCAGTTTCTCCGCAACGCTGTACCCGTCCAGACCGGGCATCATCACGTCGAGGATGATAAGGTCCGGTTTGCCGTTCTTGATGGCCTCGAGTGCTCGTTGCCCGTTGGCAACAGGGATGATCTCATAGCCTCGCCGCTTGAGAACCAGGCCGATCAATCGCAAGGCTTCGATGTCATCGTCAACTAACAAAACGCGCCAGCTCATTGGCCGCTGCCCCCTCTTGTATTTGCACTTGTGCGAGCATGCTTATTATACGGTCAAGCGGCTTTTCTTTCAAGCGGCGTCTCATTGCGAAGCAGTTGCAAATGCGCTACTGTGGAGTTAGCGTGAGACGGCTCTGTGAAGGAAGACCAATCGTGGTATAACGGGCACAACGAAATCCTTGGGAGGAACCTGTATGAAGATTGCGCGTCGCATCGGTGATTTGCCAACCTATCTCTTCGCGGCTCTGGGAAAGAAGATCGCCGCGCTGCAAGAGCGCGGTGTGGATGTCATTCGCCTCGACATCGGCAGCCCCGATCTGGCACCCCCGCCGGAGGTGATCGAGCGCCTCGTCGAGGAGGCTCGCCGTGCCGATCGGCACGGTTACGCCGGTTTCTACGGCATCCCCGAATTCCGCCGGGCGGTGGCCGACTTCTACCGGCGGCGATTCGACGTTCCCGTCGATCCGGAAAGGGAGGTGCTGGCGCTGATCGGTTCGAAGGAAGGCATCCAGCACCTGCCGACCGCTTTCGTCGATCCGGGAGGCGTCGTCCTCGTGCCCGATCCCGGCTATCCCACCTACCGCAATCCCGCCATCCTCGTGGGGGCGGAGCTTTACCGCATGCCTTTGCTGCGCGAACACGGCTTCCTGCCCGATCTCGGCGCGATCCCGGAGGCGGTCGCCCGTCGGGCGCGCGTGCTCTGGCTCAATTACCCCAACAACCCGACGTCGGCCCTCGCGCCGCGTGCCTTCCTGGAGGAGGCCGTGGCCTTCGCCAGGCACTACGACCTGCTCATCGCCTACGATAACCCCTACAGCGAGATCGTCTGGGAGGGCGGCCCCGCGCCGAGCATCCTGCAGATTCCGGGGGCGCGGGAGGTAGCCGTCGAGTTCAACTCGCTCTCCAAGATGGCGAATATGGCCGGCTGGCGCGTGGGGATGGTCGTCGGCAACGCCCAGGCCGTGGCCGCGCTGGCGCGGGTGAAGACGAATGCCGACAGCGGCATCTTCAAGCCGATTCAGTACGCGGCGACGGTCGCGCTGGCCCTGCCGGAGCGCTGGCACGCCCAACGCAACGCCATCTACGCCGCCCGTCGCCGTGTCGTGACGCGGGCGCTCGACCGGATGAACCTCTGGTACGCCCCCTACGGGGCGACGCTCTACGTCTGGGCGGAGATGCCGCCGGCCTTCACCTCCAGCGTGGCGTTCACCGATCGCTTGCTGGAAGCGACGGGCGTCTCCCTCTCCCCCGGCGCAGCCTTCGGGCCGCACGGCGAAGGCTATGTGCGCATCTCGCTCGTGCAGCCCGAAGCACGGCTGGAAGAGGCGATGGAGCGCTGGGAGCGCTGGTTGATCGGTCGCTCTCTCGGTGTCGAGATGAAATGAGGTGAAGCGATGAGATGGATGGCGGCGGTGATGGTGCTCCTTGGACTGGTGGCGGCCTGTGCAGCCCCGACCGCCTCGCCGCCTGCCGCGACCCTCCCGCCGACCGCCGCCCCGACCCTGTCGCCTTCCCCGACGCCCGTGCCGACGGCGATACCGACCCCTACGGTGGACGCCGCTGCCTTGGCCGACCTGGCCGGGCAGGGCGTGGAGGTGGCGGGCGGCGATGAGGCGGGCGTCATCACGCTGCGCTACGAGGATATGGACGCGGACGGCCTGCCGGAGTGGCTGGCCGTCGTCCAGCCGGAAGAGGGCGCGGCGCTGCAGGGCTTCGTCCTCGACGGCGAGACGAGCTTCCCGCTGGAGGGCACCAATCCGCGCAGCGACCTGGCCGGTTGGGGGCTGGGCCTCTACCCCGACTGCGAGGTGCAGATCGCCGATCTGAACGCCGACGGCGTGCCGGAGATCGCCCTCTTCGGGCACGGACCGCGTCAGACCACGCTGCTCCACCTCTACGAGTGGGACGGGACGACCTATCGGCTGCTGGGGGCCTTCGCGGGCGATGGCGGCGTGACCATCGAGGATCGCGACGGCGACCTCACCGCCGAGATCGTCGAGGGCTACCACGATGATCGGGTCGATGATCTGGTCTGGCAGATCGTCTTCACCTGGCAGGAGGGAAGCTACGGCTGGACGTCCGACCGCTGGACCTGGTACTATCGTCAGCGCCCTCACGTCTACCCCGACCAGGCCCCCGATTACGCCGTCATTGCCTTCTACCTGGCGCTCGACGACCGCGATATGCCCGCCGCTTACGACCTGCTCAGCAGACGGGCACGCGCCGAACAGGACTATGCCTCGTGGGTCGTGGCCTTCGATACGCTGCTGCGCGTGGAGGTGGGCGATCTGCACGCGGTGCCGGGCGTGGGGACGGAGACGACGAAGCGGATCACGGCGATGGTGCTGACGTGGAACAACATCCACGGCGAGGTCATCGCCCGCTCGTGGAATGTGGAATGGGACGTCGTGCGCGAGGACGAGGGCTGGCGGCTCGACCGGCTGGAGGCCGTGCAGTTGGATAGCTGGCCTCTGCCCTACTGGCCCTGAGCGGAGGCGGTGCGTCGATGGTCCCGACGGTGGAGGCGGTAGCCCGCAAGCTGGAGGCGCTCCCCCATCACCCCGGCGTCTATCTGATGCGCAACGCCAGGGGGGAGGTGATCTACGTCGGCAAGGCGATCGACCTGGCGCAGCGCGTCCGCTCCTACTTCCACCGCTCCTCGCAGGAGCAGCCGAAGGTCCGCCGCTTGGTGCGCGAGATCGCCGACCTGGAGTGGATCCTCACCGACTCCGAGGTCGAGGCGCTCATCCTGGAGGCCAACCTCATCAAGCGCTACCGCCCGCGTTACAACGTCCGCCTGAAGGACGACAAGCGCTACCCCTACCTCCAGATCACCGCCGAACCCTTCCCCCGCGTGCGCATCACGCGCCGCTTCGTGCGCGACGGGAGCCGCTACTTCGGCCCTTACACCTCCACCTCCGCCCTGCGCGAGTCGCTCGATCTGCTGCGCCACCTCTTCCCCTTCCGCACCTGCAACCGCACCATCACCGGGGAGGACCGGCGGGCCTGCCTCTACGACGATCTGCACCTCTGCCCGGCCCCCTGCATCGGCGCGGTGAGCGAGGCGGACTATCGGCGGACGATCGGGGAACTGGAGCGCTTCCTGGAAGGGGAAGGGGAGAGCGTCCTGGCGGCGCTGCGTGAGCAGATCGAGCAGGCGGCGGCGGCGCTGCAGTTCGAGCGGGCGGCGTTGTTGCGCGACCGCTACCGCGCGTTGCAGCAGGTGATGGAGCACCAGGCGATCATCTCGACAGCGGCGCTCAATCAGGATGTGATCGCCATCGCCCGCGACGAGGCGCATGCCTGTGTGGAGGTCTTCTTCGTGCGCCATGGCAAGCTGCTGGGACGCGAGCACTTCGTCCTGGAGGGGGCGGCCTACGCTGACGAGGAGGAGATGGTGCGGGCCTTCCTGCAGCAGTTCTACACGCGGGCCTCCACCGTCCCCCAAGAGATTTTGCTGCCGGAGCAGATCGCCGAAGCAGAGGTGCTCGAATCGTGGCTGCGCACGCGGCGCGGCGGGGCCGTCTATCTCCGCTTGCCGCAGGAGGGGGACGAGGCCAGGTTGCTGCAGATGGCGACGGAGAACGCCGCCGAGACGTTGCGCCTGCTCAAGGCGCAGTGGGCCTTGGACAAGCACCGCGCCGAGGAGGCGTTGGAGACGCTGGCGCAGGTGCTGGGGCTCGAGCGGCCTCCCGTGCGCATCGAGGGTTACGATATTTCCACGACGCAGGGCGTGGAGGTCGTGGGGAGCATGGTCGTCTTCGAGCACGGCGTACCGCGCAAGAGCGACTACCGCCGCTTCCGCATCCGCACCGTCAGCGGACAGGACGATTTCGCCAGCATGCGCGAGGTGCTCACGCGGCGCTTCGCCCGCTGGGAGCGCGTTCGGCGGGGGGAGTTGAAGGGGACGCGGGGAAGTCGAAGCTGGGGCGCACGGCCCGATCTGCTCCTCATCGACGGCGGCAAGGGGCAGGTGGGGGAGGCGCTGGCCGTCCTGCGGCGTTTCGGGCTCGACGGGAAGGTTGCCGTGATCGGCCTGGCCAAGCGGCACGAGGCGATCGTGATCCCCGGACGGCGTGCGCCACTGCGCCTCGATCCGACCTCTCCGGCCCTGCTCCTGCTCCGTCGCATCCGGGACGAGGCCCACCGCTTCGCCATCACCTACCACCGGCAGCGCCGCCGGAAGCGGGGGCTGGCCTCCGTCCTGGAGGAGATTCCGGGTATCGGGCCGGTGCGCCGCAAGGCACTGCTGCGTCATTTCGGGTCGCTGGAGGCCATCCGCCGGGCCGACGAGGCCGCTCTGATGGCCGTGCCGGGAATCTCGCGCTCGCTGGCCGCGGTCGTGCGCGACTATCTGCGCGATGCCTCGGCTGAGGAGGCCGCGGGTGAGGCGGCACCTTGTCGCCCTGCTCACTCAAGGTATAATGAAAACGATACGTCCCCGCAGGATGAAGAGCAGCTTTGAAGGAGGATCGTATGCGCAAGGTATTGGCATTTGTCGCAGGGCTTTCGGTCGGCCTCGTCACGGGCGGTACGCTGATGGTGCTCTTCGCGCCGGAAGAGGGTGCGGCGTTGCGTGCCCGTCTGCGTGCGGAGCTCGATCGTTTGATCGCGGAGGGCAAGGCGGCTGCGGAGGCGCGTCGGGCCGAATTGCAGGCCCAGTTGGAGGCTTTGAAGCAAGGGCAGGTCGCAGCCTGAGAAAGTCTCGCGGGCGGCGGTGGGGAGTTCCTCACCGCCGCCTCTTTTACTTCGAGCAGGCCGCCTCGACGAAGGCGGCGAAGAGGCGATACATCAGGGGATAGCGGGGCACCATCGCCTCGGGGTGCCATTGCACGCTGAGGCAGAAGGTGTGCCCCGCGGCCCACGTGGCCTCGATGACGCCATCGGGGGCAGTGGCGATGACCTGCATTCCTGTGCCTGGGCGGCGTACCGCCTGGTGATGAGCGCTGTTGACCATCACGGTTGTCGTGCCCAAGATGGAGGCCAGGGGGCTCTCGGCATCGATGGTCACGGGGTGGACGGGCTCTTTGATCGTGTGCGTGGGGAAAGCGGCGTGGTCGAGTGCGCCTTCGTATTCGCTCGCCAGGTCCTGGTAGAGCGTGCCCCCGCAGGCGACGTTGAGGAGTTGGTGGCCGCGGCAGATGCCCAGCATCGGGATGTCGCTCGCCATCGCTGCGGCGACGAGGGCCAGTTCCGAGGCGTCGCGCCGCTCGTCCGTCCCGCCGAGGTGGAGGGAGGGGGAGGCGTTGTACCGTCGCGGCGCGATGTCCTCCCCGCCCGAAAAGAGGACGCCGTCGAGATGGGCGATGAGAGCCTTTGCCTCGTCCTCGGTCATCACCGGCGGGATGATGAGGGGGATGCCGCCGCTGTGGAGAATCGCTTCCACATAGGTCTGACCGACGGAGTACATCGGGTAATTGTGCAACCGGGCGGAGTTGTCCTTCCGCCCGGTGATGCCGATGATCGGCGTGCAGCCCATCGTTACTTGCGCAGCTCCTTGAGCCGAGCCGCCTTGCCGCGGCGCTCTCGCAGGAAATAGAGCTGGGCGCGGCGCACCTTGGCGCGGCGGACGATCTCGACCTTCTCGATGCGCGGCGAATGGAGCAGGAAGGTGCGCTCGACGCCGATGCCATGGGCGGCGATGCGGCGCACGGTAAAGTTGGCATTGACGCCACCCTTGCGCAGGCGGATGATGGTCCCCTGGAAGACCTGCACGCGCTCCCGTGTCCCTTCGACGATGCGGACATGGACTTTGACGGTATCCCCGGGCCGCAGCGCGGGAATGTTCGGATTGGGTTCCAACTGGCGTTCTAAGGATTCAACCAGATTCATCGTTCTTTCTCCCCAGAGATTTAGCCGCATTCAGCAAGGGCAAATTATACCACAAGGGCGCACAATGGCAACGGGGTGGAAGGAGAGGAATTTGCCCGTTGTGGGATGTGTCTATAATGGGCGGGTGTCGCATATCTCTCTTCCGCTCAACCTCGGCTCTACTGCCCGGCCTTTGGCAGTAGATGAGCGGTGCGGAGTTGCAAATTTGGGCTACACAGTGGTAGCGGAGGGGGGCGAGTTCCCCTATCTTGGCCCACAGGCTAACGGTTAGGAGGTAACACGTTGATGGAGGGACAGACCTTCACATTGCCGGATGGCCGTCGTTTGGGATACACCGAATTGGGAGACCCAGACGGCTTTCCCTTGTTCATTTTCCACGGTACCCCCGGCTCTCGTTTGGCGCATGGGCCGGATGAGCCTGTTGCCCGGATACCGGGCTTGAGGATTATCATGACCGATCGCCCCGGCTATGGCCTCTCTGATCCGCAGCCCAAACGCACGCTCCTCGACTGGCCGGACGACGTGGCGGCTTTGGCCGATCACCTTGACTTCCGCCGCTTTGCCGTGGCCGGCGGTTCGGGGGGAGGTCCTCATGCAGCGGCGTGTGCGTACAAGTTGCCGGATCGAGTATCGGTTGCTATCTTATTCAGCAGCCCCGCCCCGGCAAACTTCGCCGGTGCAGCGAAGGGGCTATCTATGGGTAACTTGGTGAGTGTCGTGGTGAGCAAGTATGCGCCCTGGCTGAGGCGGATGCTGATGAACCGCTACAGAAAGATTTTCCTGAAGAATCCAGAGGGGTATATCGACGCCATAGCTGCGCAGATGAGTGCTTGCGACCGGCAGATCATGCAGCAGCCCGAAATACGGGAACGCATTAAAGCAGATCTACGGGAAGCCTACAGGCAGGGGGTAGAAGGCCATATCCGGGACAGCCAGTTAGTGATGACGAGCAGAGGGTGGGGATTCGATTTGAGCCAGATTACCGTTCCTGTACATGTGTGGTACGGCGAGCAGGACAGGCTGGTTACCAAAGCTATGGCTCAATACCTGGTGAGAACTATCCCGACGGCTCGGCCCCATTTCTTGCCCGAGAAAGGGCACTTGCTGTTGAGCGACCCGGAAATCGTGCCGGAGATGATGAAACCGGTGTTGCAAAGCCGATTGGGGGACTAATCCGCGTGTAGCATGAAAGGACAATGAATCGCAGCGAAGAGCACACCCGCTGCGACTGATCAACCTGAAGCTGCGCACCCGCGGCTGGACGGAAGAGCTGATCCGCGTCGAATTGTGGGCACCTCACGAAGCGGCGAATCGGCTCGCGGGACCTCAAGGGGAGCAGCCATCCGCGCCGTTCTGAAAAGGATCGCCCCAGAAGACCCTCTTCTGCATCGGTACGCAGGCAGTGGCCTTGCCGCGGCCTCCTTCCTGACACTGCTTTTTCCCCATTGATGCTGGAGGTATTGTCCAGACCGATCGCCTTGCTTGCTTTCCTTCTCATGACTGTCGGCCATCCCCGGTCATATATCCCGCCTCGCAAATTGCCCCCAAGGTATAGGTCGATTGGCAGATGACAGAGGCCCTCTTTCGGTGCTAAGGTGACATCAGGAGGCGTGAAGGGGTTCCTTTGTAACTGTTCGCGGCGGGCGGTGCGGAGCTTGACGCGCCGACACGCGAGGCCCACTCCCTTGTGCCTGACTTCGAGCCGAGCAGTTACCCGGTTTTCGGGTTCACGTCGTTACTTCTTTAGGGAAGGAGGACAAGCCATGAAACTCAAGCGGTTACTCATGCCTCTTGGCGTAGCGTTGGGGCTAACGATGGCCCTGATGTGGTTTCTGGGTACTGCGCCGGATTTGCATGCCCAGGGTGGCGCGAGGATCATCCGCGTCTCTATGAGCGGTATGGATGTTCCCAACTGTGGCGAGGCGAGCATACCATGCCGCACGGTCCAGTACGCCGTGGATCAGGCCGAGGCCGGTGACGAAATCCTCATCGCCGCCGGGGTTTACAACGGTGTGCAGGAGCGGACGGCTCCCTCCGGCTATCCCGGCACGGCGGTCGTGACCCAGGTGGTCTACATCAGCAAAACGCTGACGATGCGCGGCGGCTACACCACCTCTGACTGGAGCAACCCCGATCCGCAGGCTAACCCTACCGTCATCGACGCGCAAGGGCAGGGACGGGGGCTTTTCATCGGCGGGGACATTACCGTTACCGTCGAGGGGCTGTCCATCATCGATGGGGACGCGACCGGCCTCGGCGGCGGCTACTCGAACGGCGATGCTGGCGGCGGGGTCTACATCTACCGGAGCACGGCCATCATCAGCGCCACCACGATCTACAGCAACGTGGCCCAGAGCGGAGGGACAAGCCAGACGGGCCACGGTGGCGGACTGTACGCCCATACCGCCCACGTTACCTTGCTCCGCAACCAGATCGTCTCCAACACGGCCTCGGCCACCGGCGCCGGATATGGCGGAGGGGCCGGGTTCTACGGCTACAACGGCGGAGCGGCCACCTTGATCAGCAACACCGTGCTGGGCAACCGGAGCAGCCTGGGCGTTGCTGCTTACCGGTACGGCTACGGCGGCGGTCTCTCCTTCCGCTCGATGGAGCAGGGAGCCGTCTTGCTGGAACGCAACTTCATCCAGAGCAACACAGCGATGCTCGGCAATGAGAGCGGATACGGGGGCGGGCTATACTTCTCGGAGGTTTTCTCGGGTGCGTTGATCAGCAACACGATTCGGGAGAATATCGCCAGCCGCTCGACCGCCGGTACTTTCAAGGGCGGTTACGGCGGCGGAATTTGGGTACAGAATAGCCCGCTCACGCTGATGCACAACACCATCCTCGGCAACACGGGGTGTATGGGTTGTTCCGGTTCCGGTGGAGGGATGTGGGTCGATGCAAATATCGGCTTGAGCGACAACACGATCGGCGGGAACATTGCCAGTCTGACATCGAGGGGCAAGGGCGGCGGGCTATACTTCTCGCGAGGGGCCGACGTGGTGCAGGGCAACGTCATCACCGGGAATACCGCTAGCCGTGATAACTTAGGTTACGGCGGAGGCGTCTACTTTGCCCAGTGGTCTGCGACCTTCGGCGGCAACACCGTGGCCGACAACATCGCCAGTTGGAACAACGAGGGCTGGGGCGGCGGGCTGTATGTGGGTGGAACCACAGGTGGCCAGCCTGCGCTGGCGGGCAACCAGGTGTTCAGCAACACGGCAAGCGTGGCTTCCACCGGGCACGGCGGCGGGCTTTTTCTGCTCAACAGCTACCTTTCGCTGATGACCAACACGATCGCCTTCAACGTCGCAGGCGGGGGCGAGGGCGACGGCGGCGGGGTGCATGCCGAGGTGAGTGATCTCGTCTTTTCCGCCAACCGCATCTACAGCAACACGGCCACGTCGAGCGATGCCGCCACCGGTCTGGGCGGTGGACTTTACGGCGATCGGGGCAGCATCGCGCTGGTCAACAACCTCGTCGCCGACAACCACGCCACCACCGCCGGGAGCGGCTTGTACTTCGTGGGCCGATCCTCCACTCCCTTCTCCGGCCACCTCGCCCACAATACCATCGCCGACAATCACAGCAGCGGAGAGGGGGTCTACGCGGGCGACTACGCCACGCTGCTCTTCACCAACACCATCATCGCCGGTCACGCTACGGCGGGCGTGACCACCACTGCCGGGGCGGTCGTCACGATGACGGCGACCCTCTGGCACGGCAACGGCAGCGATGTGGCCGGGCCGGGCAGCTTCTACACCGCCACGAATCTCTACGGCGACCCGGCCTTCGCCGACCCGTCGGCCCTGGACTATCACCTCCGCGCCGGTTCACCGGCGATGGACGCCGGGGTGGATGCGGGCGTGACGACAGATTTCGAGGGCGATCCCCGCCCGGCAGGGAGCGGCTACGATCTGGGAGCGGATGAGTACTACATCATCGGCGTCCAACTCGCCCCCGATCACCACGGCGTGGGCAGCCCGGTTCGGGCCACCATCTACACCCACACGCTGACCAACACCGGCAACTACACCGACACCTTCGCCGTAACGTGGCAGGCTCCACCCGGCTGGACGGTGCAGGTCGTCCCGAACCCCGTTACGTTAGGGGGCGGGGCCACGCGGACGCTTTCGGCCACGATCACGCCGCCGAGCGATGCCGTCAGCGGCACGGTGGGGAGCGTCGTCATCACCGCCACCTCACAGGCCGATGTGAGCGTCGCCGCCACGGTAACCGATACGACCTTGCTGCGAGTATGGCACATCTACATCCCGATGACGCTGGCCGACTACGGGCCATAGGCAGAGACAAGCGCACGGCCGTCTTCCGTCCCTCCGCAGGTTCCTGACCTGCGGGACAAAGAAAGGAGAACGACACGATGATCAAGAGAATCCTGTTTCTGACGATGTTGCTCGCCATCCTCGCAAGCGGGTGCAAATCCGAAGCCTCTGCCCCTGCGACCGAGACCGCCCCCGCCGTCCCCACCAGCACCCCCGTCCCGACGGCGACGCCTCTCCCGCCGACGCCGATCCCGACGGCAACGCCTATCCCGTCCACACCGACGCCCGAACCGCCGCAGGAATCCGGCCTGGAGGCCAATCCCCAACGGGTGGAGTTCCAGGCCCAGGACGGCACGCAGTTGGTAGGGTACTACTACCCCTCCCGCTTCGCCGACGCCCCCATCATCGTGCTGGCGCACTGGGCAGGCGGCAATCAGCGGGACTGGGTGGAGATTGCTCTCTGGCTCCAGAACCGCCGGGATGAGGTTACCGACTATCCCCGTCCAGGCGAGAACAACATCCCCGGCCCCTGGCTCGATCCCTCCTGGTTCCCCCCGATGCCCGCTAATCTCTCGTTTGCCGTCTTCACCTTCGACTTCCGAGGGTACGGCGAGAGCGCATCAGGAGCGATGGAGGGCCTGTCGCAGGATGCCCAAGCCGCCTTCGAAACAGCAGCCGGAATGGAGGGAGTCGATCCGCAGCGGATGGTGGGGATCGGGGCGAGCATCGGCGCCGACGGCGCGCCCGACGGCTGTCTGCTCTACAATCAGGCGCGGGGCGGCGGTTGTTTGGGGGCGATGGCCCTTTCGCCGGGCAATTACCTGGGGATGGACTTTGCCCCGGTGGTGGAGCAACTGGAGGCCCTCGACCCGCAGGGCGAGGTCTGGTGCCTGGCGGATAAGGAGGACCCTGCCGCTTACTCGACCTGCGAACCTGTCGAGGGAGACCTCTATCAGTTCTACGCCTTCCAGGATGCCGGGCACGGGATGATGCTCATCAAACCCGAAGTGGAGCCGCAGCCGCTGGAGCTGATCCAGCAGTTTCTGGGGAAGCTGTTGGGGATTCCCGCCCTGGAATCTTGAGAGACAATAGCGTACGGGAGGTGACGGTCCCCTTCCGCATCTACCTGCCGCTGGTGCTGCGCAACCGGTAGCGCAACAAAACGCAGAGGCCCGGCCAGAGCGGTCGGGCCTCTTTTCGTGGCACATAAACACGACTTCGGCGTCGAAGCGAGAGCCATTTGACAGTTTTTTGACACCCTTCTTCTATCGTTCTGCTTAAGGCGTGTACCCCCCTGGGTCGTTTCGCCAATCTCCAGTTCGGTTCCCGTGTGGAGGACAGATTTTGCTACAGTAAGGAGGCCAATGATGAAGACGCACATAGGGAAAAGTACGTGGCTGCTCGTCTCGGCCGCGTGGGCCGTTATCCTGCTCCTGATCATCCTCGCCGGTTTGAACACCTCGACGCCCACCCTCTCCGCTCCGACGGTAATTTACACCCTCTCCGGGCGTGTCTATGTTGGGGAAACAGGTGCGGAGCCGCCGGTCAGTACGCCTCTGAGCGATGTCGTCGTCAGTCTCTATTGTGCCTACAATGCCGACGAAGTCGGGCGTTTCGTCCTCAGCACGACGACGGATAGCACGGGCTGGTACGGGTTGGATGCCGACAGCACCACCGGCTGCGGCTGGTTCAACATCATCGAGACGGACCCGCCGGGGTATACTTCGAACGGGGCCACGACCGTCAGCGGCTCGGTGCGCAGTGCCAACTGGATCGCGTACGATGCCTCTTCGCTCGATCAAGCGACGCTGACCGGCAACAAGTTCTGGGACAACCCACCGCCCACGACGATAACCTGTACCTCCTGTGCCGACTGCCAGGCCAAGCTGGACGGGACGTACAGGGTGGTCAGCCTGACCAACGACATCAATACTTCCTCCAGTTCCTGCATCGTGTTTGGAGGGGACAATGTTACCTTCGACTGCCAAGGGCATGCCATCCGCACCCAAAGTCACGGCGAGTTCTCCTACGGCATTCGGCTGACCAACCGCCAAAGCGATACGGTGCGGAACTGTACGATCTCCGGCTTTCACACCGGCATCGATCTCTATGGCACCACCCATTCTCACTTTTTGACCAATACCATCACCGGCACGGTGCAGGGTATCGCCCTGCACAACTCGCTGACCAACACCTTCAGCGGCAATCAGATCACCAATACGACGACCGGCATATGGATCGGGGGCTCGAACGGCAACACTTTGACGCACAACCGGATATGTCATCAGAGCAGCGGGGACATATACGTATCCGGGATAACGTCCGGCAACGTCAGGATGGCGAACACCTGCGACTCCATCTACAACTGGAACGGGAGCAACAGCGTCAGCCTCTGTGACTCGGTCTGCACGCCCAACACCTCGACCACCTGCTCCACCGCGTCCGACTGTGAGGGCAAGCTGAACGGCAGTTACGGCACGGTCATTCTCGGAGCCGATGTGCACGACGCGGATGGGTTGACTATCGGCGGCAACAACCTCACGCTGGACTGCAACTATCACGCCATCCGGGGCAGCGGCCAGCCGAACTCGGTCGGTATTCTGCTGCGTAATCGAGTCGGCGTCCACATCCGGCGATGCAATATCTACAGCTACACCGTCGGCATCGACCTTGATTCGTCATCACTCAATACGATCACGGGCAGCAAGGTGATGAGCAATGCCATCGGGGTACGCATCTTTACGACCACGCTCCCGTCCCAGCAGAACGAGATCAGGGAAAATACCATCCATCGTAACTCGCTGTACGGCGTCGAGTTGATCGATGTCAGCAACAATACGATCCAGAGCAACAACTTCGCCGACAACGGTGAATACGCGCTGTGGGTAGACCATGCCTGCAGCAACGATGTCGAGAGCAATATGATCGACATCAAGCCACTGCTCTACTGGAGCGACAGCACGATCTCCAGGACGCTCAGCTCCGATCAGTACGGCTTGATCTTCTTCTGTAATGTGCGGAACGCCACGATCCGGGGGACGACCGTCGCCAACTCGGCCCACCACAACAATAACGGCGTCCTCATCGTCGATTCGGGCAACATCACGATGACCAACAACCTCGTGCGATACAGCAACGGTATCTACGTGCGCGGCTCGGATCACGTCAGGGTGTACACCAATACGGTCGAACACAACAGGCATGCGGGTATCCTCTTCGAGAACTCGCCGGTTGGCGAGATACGCAACAACCGCGTTCAGCACAACAACCTCCTCAGCGACAGCTTCGGTATCTCGGTCATCGGCGGCTCGGATTGGACCGTGGTCGTGAGCAACACTCTCACCGACAACAGCCAGGGGATCGGCGTGCAGGACTCGGACGCGGTGGTTCTGAATCAAAATCTCGCCTACTCGAACCACGGGGACGGGATGGCGATTCGGTACAGCAACGGCGGTCACATCGAAGGGAATACCGTCGTCGCCAATCAGCACGGTCTCTACATGGACGCGCACACGAGCAACTACTGGCTCCAGGGGAACGAGGTGTGCCGCAACCAGGGCCAGGATATTTTCAACGACGGCACGGACAACACCGGCAGCAACAACACCTGCGCCTTTACCTGGTGGTGGCACGACAACGGCGTCTCCTCAGGCTGCAACAGCCGGTGCGTCGGCTGGTACAATCGCGGTTGGGGCTTTGGCTTCCACAATATCTCTGTGGACGATCTCCCATGGAGACGTTACGAGGAAACCTTCGGCAAGGACGAAGTCGATGTGACGGTCAAGCTCTGTATAGGCGTCCCCGTTTGTATCCCCTTCAAATGCTGGTGTTTGGGGAAGAAAGTGGACATAGAGACCCCTGTCCCCGATCCGTTCGCCGCATTATTGTATGCCTTCTTTTACCAAGACATAGCCGAACCAGGCTCCTGCTTCGGGATGAGTGCCAAATCGCTCCAGTTCTTCTATGGCGACGACAACGTCTCCAATTACGACAGTTCGGCGGCCTTCGTCCGTGACCTGCACAGCGATAACGGCAGCCTGGCAACCCGCCGAGAGATACTCCAGGGCAGCCAGATGTCTACCGAGGCGATCGACTTCTACATCGCCGAGTTGCTCGCCGGCCATGATTCGGCGAATTACGTCCTCGAAGCAGCGCGGAACGGCTTGGCCGCCGATCACCCCAACTTCGTCATCATCAAGAACGGCCTGACCGATGGCCATGCTATGAACTACGATACCGTCGTGGATGTGAATGCCAACACCTCCCGCATCTACGTCTATGACAACAACAAGGAGCAATACGTCAACAACGTCTATCCCTGGGCCAGTTCCTACCCCGCGATCGTCATCGACCGCGCCGCCGATCAGTGGAGCTACGATATGGGATCGACCACCTGGAGCGGGGATGACCCGATCTTCGACTTTCCTTACAGTCTGGTCAACCGCACGGACTGGACCCTGCCCGGCTCCGCCAACGGCATACTCAACTATCTCGTCGGCGACAGTGCCTACGGCAACATCGAGGATATGAGCGGCAATCTCCTGGGCTATGACGAGTCCGGTACGCCGCACGAGGAGATCCCGCATGGGATGGGGTACCCGCTCGTGGGGGCAACACTCTCGATGACCCGCTCGATCTTCCTGGTGCAGCCGGGCGACTATAACATGAACGTCTATGGCGGCGGTACGTACTCGATGTACATCACCGGCCTCAACGGTGGCTACATCCTGGGCGGCATCCCGCTCGGCAGCGGCGCGCACGACTACCTCGAACTGCGCACCATCAACGGCAACCCGTACAATCACGAACTCTCTTTCGAGACAGCCGACCCTGCCAAGCCGCTCGATGTGCTCCTCTTCAGAAGCTGGGACCCCGACGCCGACCGGCGTTACTACCACATCACGAACCTCGATCTGGACAACGATGGGCGCGTCTTGGTCAAGGTACTCGCCGACCACAGCGGCATCGCCATCTCCAACAGAGGCGCCGATCCCTTTACCTATGATGCCGAGTTCAGCAACGAGATGGTGCGGGCGGGCGGCTCTCCCCTCGGTCAGGTGCCGACCGTTCAGATTACCGGCTTGGCACTCGATCCGGGGAAGACGGCAACGCTCGTTCCCACCGACTGGGGGGACTTGAGCAGCGCGGGGGTAGAGGTTCAGGTCACGACGTGTGGCGACGCGGTTTGTGAGGGCGGGGAGGATCACATCAACTGCCCGGCGGACTGTGCGCCGCTCGCTTGCCAGGAGCCGCACGACGATATGCACGTTACCGGCACGACGCTGCTGTGCGGCGGTACCTATGAGCTTGCCGACCAGGGTGAAGCGGGGGTGATCATCGTCGATGACGGCGCAACGCTGGACTGCAACGGTGCTCACTTGATCGGCGATGGAGGCGGCATCGGCATCCTCAGCGAAGGCACGCAGAGCGTCACGATCGAGAACTGCTATGTCGAACGGTACGCTACCGGCATCGTCATGCAGGGGGTCGGCGACGGGACACTCTCCGACTCGATGATGACGGCCAACAGCGACTGGGGCCTGGTGGCCGAGAATGCCCCGAACCTGAGCGTCCGGCAAAACTATATCGTGGAGAACGCTGGCGGTATCCACCTCCTCGACACGGACGGCGTGGCCGTGGAGCGCAACTACATCTGCGCCAATGACAGCATTGACATCCACAGCGAGGTCAATGGGGCGAGCAGCGGCGCGCAGAACGCCTGCGGCACCGCCGAAGGATGGCTCGACGAGGGCGGCACGCCGTGCGAGTTCCAATGCACCGTGGCGGGCCAGATCCTGAACCCGTCGATCTATCTACCCCTGGTGATACGCAACGACCACTAAGAGACTTGTGGCAAAGCCCCTCGAAGGCCCTGAGCTTTCGGGGGGCTTTCACGACTTCCCCTGCCTCCGCCTTCCTCTCAGATGCCCGGTCATATGTCCCACCTTGCAAATTCTCTCCAAGGTATAGGTCGATTGGCAGATGACAGGCATCCTCTGCCTGTGCTATGATGGCACCAGGAATGGAGAGAGCCTCTTTTGGAAAGGACGGCTATGGAGGGGAAGATTCTCATCTTGGGCGCGACCGGGACCTTTGGGCGACCGGTAACCCGCAGCCTTCTGGAGAAGGGCTTCGCCGTGCGCGTGCTGGCGCGCCTCCCCCAAAAGGCCCGCCGCTTGTTCGGGGCGACCGTGGATGTTGTTCCGGGGGACGCGGGTAACGAAGCCGATCTGCGGCGGGCGATGCGAGGGTGCTGGGCCGTGCATATCAGCCTGCCCTACCGGCTCGATCCCGTGGTTATGGAGCGGGTCGTCGGCCTGGGCCGCGAGACCGGCCTGCGGCGCATCACCTACGTCTCGGCCACCAATGCCCACGAGACAACCCGCCGCTTCGAGATGAGCGCCGCCAAGTTACGGGCCGAGGCGCGGCTGCGCAGCAGTGGCTTCGCCTGCACCATCTTCTGCCCCACCTGGGCGATGGAGACGCTGCCCCGTTTCGTCCGGGGAGGCTGGGGGCTGGCCATCGGCAGCCTGAAATCCACGCCCATCCACTTCGTCGCGGGGGAGGACTTTGGCCGTATGGTGGCCGCTTCCTACGAGGACGACCGCGCCCTGGGCAAGCGCCTCTTCATCCACGGGCCGGAAGCCGTTCCGCTCCCCGAAGCCCTGATTCGTTTCGTGCGTGCGTGCTACCCCGACCTTCATATCCTGCGCCTGCTTCCCTGGCAGGTCCGCCTGATTGCCGCGCTGACCGGCCGCCAGGAACTGGCCGAGGTGGCCCGGTTGATTGCCTATTTCGACGAGGTGGGCGAATTGGGCGATCCTTCGGAAGCCAACGCTCTCCTCGGTGGGCCGACCGTAACCTTGCAGCAGTGGATCGAGGGGCGGAAGGCAAGAGTCTTGGACACAAGGCACGAAAGATGAGCGGCAGAGAGTGTGAGAGGAGTACCTCCCTCGAGGAAACTCCCTTCCTCCGAGCTTGGGGCAGATTCCGATGAAACGAGAGACGGCGTACCTCTCTTTTTTGGTGCGTTTGTGGCACGCGCCTGAGGCCGACCGCGATTGGCTGGTTCAGGTGGAGCACATTCTCAGCGGGGAAACGCATTATTTCGGTTCACTGGAGGAACTGTTCGCCTTCGTTCGGGCCACGGTGGAAGGGTTGGAGGCGCAGGACGAGAACACGGCGGGGCCTCATCCCGAGCTGGACGTCGGCGACTGAGACCTCTCGGCTCTTTCCCCAAGGAAGGGCAAGGGAAGCTCCATAACCAGCCGGAAGCGCCCCTCCGATGTCGGCCCGGCGTGCAATTCGCCGCCCAGCGCCTCGGCACGCTCCCGCAGGCCGCGCAGGCCGAAGCCTTCCCGGAACGGTTCTCCCGTCTCCGGGAGGCTGTTCTCCACGATCATCTGCACGCGGTCCTCGCCGTAGCGCAGTGTGGCCGTTATCCGGGCGGCATCGGGGGCGTGGCGCTGCACATTGGTCAGCCCTTCTTGCAAAGCGCGGTACATCGCCAGTGCCTCGGCTTCGGGAAGTGGCCGGGGCTGCCCCTGAATTTCCCATCCCACCGGACGCCTGGCCCGCTGCACAAAGTTCGCCACCAGTTGCTTCAAAGCCTCGGGGAGGGCCAGGGTCTCCAGAGGTGGAGGACGAAGCGCCTGCACGGCCCGCCATACCTCGGCCTGTGCGTCGGCCACCAGCCGCCGCGCCCGCGCCAATGCGCGGCGGCGGGCCTCGTCCTCTTGCGGCGGCAGGCGGTGGAGAAGTTCCAGTTGCAATCCCAGCGCCGTCAGCGTGTGCCCCATAGCGTCGTGGATTTCGTGGGCCAAACGGGTCCTTTCCTGGGAAACGGCCAGCGCTTCGGCCTTGGCCGTGTAATCCTGCAACTGCCGGTAAGCCTCCTCCAGCTCTGTTGCCAGAGCCTCGGCATGTTCCCGCGCTTCCCAGAGGCGCACGACCAACTCCGCCACGCCCCAGACCAGCAGGTAGGTGGGGAGGTCTCTCACGAACAGGCTCATCCCTCTGGACCAGCCCAGCAAGGCCACGTGGGCCGGGATCATCGTCCCCATCAAAACCCCCACCCAGCCCAAAGCCCAGCGCCTGCCGTGAAAGAGAGCGAGGGAGGTATACTCATCGAACAGGGCCAGCGCGAAGTAGATCGCCGTCTCGCCGCGCAAAAGCCAGAAAAAGGCCAGTGCCCATGCCAGCGTCAGGAAGGAAGGTTGCAGGCGCACCGGCACACCCGGCCCGCGCGGGAGTTTGATGGTTTGCGGGATCACTACGATGTAGCCCACCGCCAGCGCCAGCGAAAGCAGGCCAAACGCCCCAACGGCCAGGGGGGACAGGGGCGGCTCCAGCGTCAGGGCATAGAAGACGAAGAGCGCACCGAACAACATCGCCGCGCCCAGCCCGAAGATTTGGGCCTCTCGGCGGGAAGCCTCGGAAAGCGGCGGTGGAGGGCCTTCAGTCATCATACAAAAGTCCCCATTCCACGGCCAGGCGCGCGGCATGGGCGCGATCCCGCGCTCCCAGCTTCCCCAGAATGTGGCTGACGTGGTTCTTGACCGTGCCTTCGGAAACGCCAAGGCGCGCGGCAATCTCCGCGTTGGACGCGCCTTCTGCCAGCAGGCCCAGCACTTGGCGCTCGCGGTCGGTCAGACGCTCGTGGAAAACCGGGGTCTCTTGCCCTTCCCGAAGATGGGCGATCACCCGCCCGGTCACGGCAGGGTCGATGACCGATTCCCCCGCCGCCACCGCCTGGATGGCCGCCAGCAGCCGGTCGGAATCGGTGCGCTTGAGCAGATAGCCCCAGGCCCCGGCCCGCAGGCCCTCGATGACATACTCATCGTGGGGGAAGGTGCTCAATAGCAGCACTCGCACGGGGGAGTTTCGGGCGTGCAGCCGCCGTGTTACCGCCACGCCGTTCATACCGGGCATGCGCACGTCCAGCAAGAGCACGTCGGGAACCTGCTCCTCGGCGATTCGCAACGCCTCCCGCCCGCTGCGTCCTTGGGCAACCACCTCTACCTCCGGCATCAGAGAAAGCAGGGCGGCCAGCCCTTCCCGGATGAGCGTTTCGTCGTCTACGATAGCGACCCGGACTTTCGTGGGACCTCTCGGCGAGGGCATCTCCTCTTCCTCTTACGACTGCTGTGGGGAACCGCATCTTTACGATACCCCTTTTCGGGCTTTTAGTCAATATCGTTAGCAGAGCAGGACCGCGCGATTGCCGGTTAAGCCGATGGCAAACGGGACTGAAGAGACGAGGCGGAGGACGGTTGTGTTGGTTAGAGAATGGTAATAAGAGTTGTTGTAACCGGTTTCTCCAAAATTCATCATTGAATTTTGGAGAAAAATAGTGTAAACTGAGAGAGATGTAGCTCATCGATGTACCGACATCTCTCTTCCTCTCGTCCATTTTCGTAGTTGCGTCGCGCGAGGAGGTGTGCAGGTGAATGCTCCGCGTTCTCCCTCGGCGGAAGGGGCATCCTGTGGCTTGTGTAGAGGCCCTCCCTCTCGTGACCTGTCTCGTTGTTGGCCTTTGGGGAGCGCCGTTATCGTCCATCGCTGCTTTCCCCACGTTGCACTTGCGAACTTCTCTGATTTTCACATTCACTTCACGAAAGGAGCATTGAGATGAAACGAAGATTGGCCGTTTTGATGACCACGATCGTGGTCGCTTTGCTGATGATGTCGGCCTTTAGCGTGATGGCACGCGACATGGCGAGTACCCGACACGCGCTCCCCTATCCCCCGCAGCCCGCGGGACCGGTCTCGAGACAGGCCGCAGGCTCTCACGGGGCCTCGGTGAGCCAGCCTGTTCGGCTGACGCAAAGCAACTACTACGAGCGTGGAGAGGCCATTGTTTACGACGGCACGAACTATTGGCTCTTCTTCGGCCGTTCGACGACCGTAACCGGCACCTACGCCGATACGAATCCGGATGTCCGGGACTATGTGGTCTATTACAAGGTCGCCCCCTCCATCCCCGAACTGGTAACGGCCTCCGCAACCCTCATCTCCGGCGTCGCGCATAACGCCAACGGCTACCAGGGCGAAACCGGTGCGGCCTACTTCGACGGCGATGTCTGGGCTTTCGCGACGGTGGTTAGCGGCAGCGTGGCCGATCTCTACGGATGGTACACGAACGACGGCGGCGCGACGTGGACGGAGGTCGGGCCGATCATCGCGGGTCTCGGCAGCGGGCAAGCGCACCACGACGAGATCGCCTTCGACGGCGAACTGTGGGTCGTCGAAGGTTCTGGCAACTTCACTACCATCCATAGCGCTACCCCCAAAACGGGCGGGTGGACTTCGCCGCTGGATGTCGATAGCAGCCTCACGGGCGGACTGGCCCATTTCTTCGTCGATGGCAGCGAGCTTTATCTGGCGATCTACAGCAGTAACGCCAACTACATCTACAAGTACAATCCGGCGACCCCCGCCTGGGAAGAGGTGGACACGATCACGCCGCCGGAAAAGTACGATCCGACCCTCTTCAAGGTTGGGGAAACCTACGTCTTCGCCCAGGCTCCCTGGGATGGCGTGCGTCAGTACATCATCGCCTGGTCCAACGACACGCTGGACGACACCTTCTTCGACGGCGGCTACACGCTCGTCACCGAGGGGCGCTACGGCTCCAATCCCTGGGTGGATATGTGGCCGATCGGCTTCACCACTCCCGGCGGCGACAGCTACCTCTTCTTCACCTCCGAGAGGAACCCCGACGACCCCTCGCAGGAGATCAGCGGCAATATCTGGTACCTGAAGGTGGACTGGGACCTGGAGCACGACCACTACACCTATGTCCAGGAGGCGGTGGATGGTGCCAACGATGGCGAGACGATCGATATTGCTCCGGGCACCTATGTGGAGCAGGTAGAGATCACCAAGACGATCACGCTGAGCGGGGCGGGCGTCGGTGAAACGATCATCCGCTCACCGGACGTGCTTCTGCTCTACTTCACGACCAGCGCCGAGAATCACCCCATCATCTATGTGCACGATGTGGATTCGACGACGGTGCGCCGTATGACGGTGGACGGCGCGGGCAAGGGCAACAATGCTTACCGTTTCTCCGGCATCGCTTTCCGCAATGCGGGGGGGACGGTCGAGGATGTGGAGATCAAGGATGTGCGTGATACGCCCTTCAGCGGGCGTCAACACGGCGTGAGCCTGTACCTCCTCAATACCGACGGCGTAACCCGCACCATCCACGTGTACGACAGCCGCTTCACCGGCTTCCAGAAGAATGCGATGGCCCTGAACGCTGCCTCGACGGCGTTGACCGTGGACGTGCGGCGCAATACGGTCATCGGCGCAGGAGCGATCGAAACGATAGCCCAGAACGGTATTCAGGTCTGGGCGGCACAAGGAAGCGGCGTCATCGCCGATAACAACATCTCCAGGATCGCCTACGATAACACCAACGACTCCATCAAGTGGGTGGCCAGTTCGATACTCGACTTCTATGCCGGGCTGACCATCACGGGCAACACGATTACCGAGGGCCATATGGGCATCTACAACTACGATGGCGCTTCGCAGATCGGCGGCAACGACCTCTCCATCGAAAAGGTGGGGGTCGAAGCGTGGGGTATCGTGGCTTCCGACCCGCCCGACGTGCATCCCGCGCCGCTGGTCGATGCGGCGCTCCTTGCCTCGCCACGGCTGGCCCCGACGGCGGCGGATGCCGTGCTGACCGTGAATATCTACAGCAACACACTGGCCTTCAGCGGCGCGGTCACGACCAACACGCACGGCATCGAGGTCGATGCCGGATACGGACCGGACGACCTGGCCGTGACGATGACGCATAACATCGTCCGCGATTTCGATACGGGCATCGGCTTCATACAATGCGAAGGGAGTTGCGATGTCGGTACCTACACTGCGCTGGTGGTAAGCCGCAACTGTCTCTACGGCAACACCTACGGGATGACCTCCAACCTGACCAGCACCGTGGAGGCAACGGGGAACTACTGGGGGCACTTCTCCGGCCCCTATCATCCCACGTTGAACCCACGCGGGCAGGGGGATGCGGTCGATGACGGGATCGTCTTCGATCCCTGGTCGCTGGTGTGTGGCGGCGCGCCGATCCAGCGCACCTACTTGCCGATTGTTCTGCGCAATCACTAACGAGACCGCTCGGACGGGCCGTCGGGCAGCGCGCCCGGCGGCCCGTTTTCGTCGTGGGGGGTTGTCCCTCTCTTGATTGACGGTAGAATGCCCCATTGTGGATGAGCAGAGGGAGGCGCACGATCATCGGCACGCCATCGGGCAGGGCGCTCGGCGTGAGGTTACCAAGGCGGCGGCGATCATCTCCGTGGGGAATGTGACCAGCCGCCTCCTGGGGCTGGTGCGCGAAATGGTCAAGTCCTACTTCTTCGGCGCTGGGGGGGCGGTCAGCGCCTTCGATGTTGCCTCGCAGGTGCCGACGATGTTCTACGACCTGCTCGCCGGGGGGATGCTCAACTCGGCGATGGTGCCCGTCTTCTCGGACTACACGCCCATCGAACGCCGTGAGGCTTTCCGGCGTCTGCTCAGCTTGCTCCTCTCCCTGCTGGCCGTTGTCCTGGGGACGATCACCCTGCTCATCGAGGTGGCCGCGCCCCTCGTCGCACGGTTGCTCAGCGGCGGCCTGCCGCCGGCCGACCTGCGGCTGGCGACGCAGATGGTGCGCATCACCACACCGGCGATCCTCTTCCTCAACGTGGCCGGGACGATGGCCGCGGCGCTCTATGCGCTGGGCCGCTTCGACCGCCCGGCGATGATGGCCGCCGTCTCCAACGCGACGCTCGTCCTCGTCGTCGTGCTCTTGGGACGGAGCCGCCTGGGGGCACGGAGCCTGGCGCTGGGCCTCCTGGCGGGGAGCATCGCGCAGGTGCTCATCCAATGGCCTGCGCTGCGCGATCTGCACGTGCACTTCGTCTCTCCTTTCAGCCGCCACCCGGCTCTGTTGACCATCGGCAAGCTCTACCTTCCTATCGGTCTGGGGATGCTCGTCGATCAGGCGGCCGTCACGCTCAGCTTCAACCTCGCTTCACAGACGGGGCCGAGCGGCATCGCCTGGATGAAATACGCCGCCACGTTGATCCAGTTCCCCCTGGGCATGGTCGTGACGGCGATCTCCATCGCCATCCTCCCCACCTTGTCGCGCTTCAACCGCGGCGACGAGGGGGGGCGCTTCCGCGCGACGCTGGCGCAAGGGCTTCGGCTCGTGCTCATCCTGGTCATCCCCGCGGCGCTGGTGATGGCGGTCCTTGCCGAGCCGCTCGTCGCCCTCCTCTTCCAGCGCGGCAACTTCCTTCCAGCGGACACGATGGCCGTCGCCAAGGCGCTTCGCTTCAGTCTGCCCGGCCTGGTCTTCGCGGCCTTGGATCAGCCGCTGATCGTCGCTTTCTACGCCCGCAAGGACACGTGGGCGCCCGCCCTCGTCGGCGTAGCAGTGGACGGTTTGTACGCGCTGATGGTGCTCCTTCCGCTGCTCATCGCGCCCCCGAACCTCTGGCTCATCATCCTGGCGAATTCGCTGAAGCTCTCCTTCCACGCGCTGACGATGCTCTATCTCTTCGAGCACAAGGCGGGGACGCTGCGCGGCCACGGCGTGCGGCGGACGGTGCTCTTTTCCCTGGGTGCTTCGTTGCTGCTGGCCGGTGTGATGTGGCTCTTGCGTTGGCTCCTGTTGCCCGCGCTTCCGGGCGGCACGGAAGGGATGCTCGTCTTCTTCCTCCTCTGCGGTGCCGCCGGTCTCCTCGTCTACCTGCTGGCGATGCGGGCGTTGGGGGTGGAGGAAATGCTCTTGCTTCGTGATGCGCTGCTGCGGCGGGCTCATTCCATACACGGGGAAAGGTAGAAGGTATGCTGAGAAAGGGTTTGGCTGCCGGGATGCTCGTTCTCCTCCTGCTGACGGCCTGTGCCGCGCCGATGCTGCAGGAGAACTCGCGCGTTGTGCTCCTGTGGTACGATGTGCACGGCCCGCGGGAAGCGGCGTTGCTCCGTCTCGTCGAAGCCTTCAATGCTGCCCACGATGGGGTGCAGGTGATCGCCGAGTATCAGGATGACCTTTTCCGGCGGACGACGATGGCCCCGGAAGGGCATCGCCCCGATCTGGTGCTCGTGGGGACGGGGGGCAGTCTCCCCTACGTGGAGGCCGGCGTCGATCGGGCACCGGAGCGTGTGTCCGGAGCGGGCTTCGATGCCGACGCCTTCACGCCGATGGCCGCTGCCGTCTTCCGTGGCGACGAGGGGTGGACGGCGATCCCGCTCGGACTGCGCACGTATGCTTTCTACTACAACGCCGACCGGCTGCGGGAGGCCGGTCTCGAAGCGGGGCAGATCGCCGACCGGGCTTCGATGCAGGAGACCCTCTGCTCGCTTTCCGACGCGGAGAAGGGGTCCGTAGGGCTGGCGCTCCCCGCTCAGGCCGGGCTGTGCCTGGCGTGGTGGCGGGCCGGTGTCGACGGGGAGAGCCTGGCGCAGTTGAGCGCCCTCTTCACGCAAGGGTGTGCCCGCCTCTACCCCCATCCGGCAGAGGCGATCGCGGCGCTGGTGCAGGGCGAAGCGGCGGCGCTCTACGCCTCCAACTCGGCCCTGCCGACGATCGAAGCGGCGATGGATGCGGAGGAGCCGTTCGAACTGGGCGTCGTGCCGTTGGGCGGCGTGGAAGCCCTTTCCCCGACGGTATGGGAGGGCAGCGGTCTGGTGGTCGTGGAGGGCGGCGCGGCCTCGGAGCCATCGCTGGCCTCCGCGGTGGGCTGGTTCGCCGCGGCAGAGGCCGAAAATCTCTGGCAGGAGGCGACGGGGGAGCTTCCCCCTCGTTTCGACCTGCTGAAGGCCGGGCCGCCACAGGCGACCCCCGCCCGTCAGCTCTTCTACGCCATAGCGCTGGAGGCCGCCGCCTCCGATACCATCATCCCTGCGGCGATGCTGCGCAGCACCGAGGAGCAGATCGCCCTCGTCGCCGCGCTGCGTGCCCTCGCCGACGGTCAGCCGGTCGAGCAGGTGCTCGCCGATCTGCAGGCGGCTACATCACCATAAAGCGGATGACCAGCCAGAGGAGGGACAGCCCGACGGTAATCAGCACGGCGGGGAAGCCCTTCTTGAAGAAGTAGGCGTAGCTGATCGGATACCCGGCCCGCTCGGCGATCCCTGCCGTCACGAGGTTGGCCGATGCGCCGATCAGCGTCCCGTTGCCGCCCATCGCCGCCCCCACCGAGAGGCAGTAGAAGAGCACCTTCGATTCCGCGCCGGGCACGGTCAGCGTCAGGTAGCCGACGACGGGTAGCATCGCGGCGGTGAAGGGGATGTTCGCCACGATCATCGAGAGCACGGCGCTCATCCACGTCAGCACCCCCATCGCCAGGAGCAGGTTCTCCCCCACCAGCTTGCCGATGAAGTCGGCGATGACGCTGATGACGCCCACCTCCTGGATCGCGCCGACGAGGACGAAAAGCCCCATAAAGAAGACCAACGTCGTCCAGTCAACCGCCTCCATCATCGCCTCCATATCGGGGCGTATCCAGAGGAGGAGCGCCGTCGCGCCGACGAGGGCGGTGATGGCGGGCACGAGGTGGATGTGCTCGCCGAAGATGAAGAGCAGCAGCATCCCCCCGCCGATGATCCCCGCCTTCTTGAGGTGCGCCGGTTGGGTGATCTGCGCGTGCTTGCCCAACTGCTTGAGGAGGGCGGGGGAGGCGCGATGACCGGCGGCCAGTTCCTTGCGGTAGGTCAGCTCACTGTAGACGATCAGGCCGATGAAGGCGAGGAGCACGCCGGGCGTCTGGTAGGCGAGGAAGTCGGAAAAGGTGATGCCGCTGTAGGAGCCGATGAGGATGTTGGTCGGGGTGCCGATGAGCGTGCTCACGCCGATGACGTTGGAGGCCATCACCTCCGGCATCAGGAAGGCGAGCGGATTGACGCCGACGGCAATGGCGATCTCGACGGTGATCGGCGTCATCAGCAGCATCGTGGTAACGTTGTCGAGGAAGGCGGAGGCGACGCCGGTAACGAGCATCAGGATGGGGAGGAGCAGCCAGAGCCGCCCGCCCGAAAGCCGGTAGGCCTGGAAGGCCAGCCACTGGAAAAGGCCGGTCTGCTCGACGACGGCGATGACGATCATCATCCCCATCACGAGAAAGATGACGCCCCAGTCGATGTAGGCCAGCGCATCGTCGAAGTGGAAGATGAAGAGCGATTCGTGGAGGAGCGGCCCCAGGTAGCTGACGAGGAGGACGATCGACATTCCCGCGAGTGCGGCCAGCGTGTTGTGCAGGCGCTCGGTGGCTATCGCGATGAGGACGGCGGCAAAGGTCAGGGCGGCCACCCAGAAGGCGGCGTCGATGCGGCGGGTAAGCGGCACCGGTTCGAGGGCTACCGTTTCGCCTTGGGTCAGGCGGGCCTGTTGCGCAGCGGTGAGGGCGATCTCCGCCCCCTCGAAGTGGGGCCGTCCGATCGCCACGGTGAGCGTGGTGGCGTGCAGGGCGGCATCGGGCACGCGGAGCAGGAAGCGCCCGTCTGCCTGCGTCGTGGCTTCCGCCGTCGGTATCCCGTCGGCGTAGAGCACGACCTCCCCTCCGGCGATGGGGACGCCGTGGCTGTCCTCGACGAGACCGACAATCGAGGGGCCGAGCGGGGCCGAGGCTGCGGGGGATGCTGCCGTGAGCGCCGACCAGATCATCGCCGCCGCAGCGAGCATCAAGGCAAGTGCGATGAGTGTGCGGGTATGTTCGGCCTTACTGGACATCGCCGCATGGCTCCTCGCTGAAGATGACGCGGGCACCGGAGGCTTCCTCGAAGCCGCGGGCGAAGTCGGCCAGCATCTCCGGCGTGAAGGCGTTGGCCTTGCCCCGCTTCACCGCTTTGGGACAGCCGAGGACGAGGTAATCGGCCTCGATCTCGCGGGCGAACTCGATGAGTGCCTCGCGCAGCTTCCCCTGCCGGACGACGCCGCGGGCTTCCACGCCCTGCTCGCGGGCCTCCTCCTGGGCCATCAGGAGGATGAACTCCCCCATCTGCCGCATCTCCTGCGCGATGACCTGGATGCGGCTGCTGCTCGTGTACGAGAGGAAGTCGAGGTTGACGATGTAGAGGAAGTAGAGCGGCAATCCGCTCTCTTTCGCCAGTTCGATGGCTTTCTGGATGGTCGGGCGGCTTTCCGGGCCGCCGCGAATGGCACAGACGATACCGCTCATAGCTGCCTCCTCCTGGGGTCAGTCGTCATCCCACAGCGACCAGTCGATGGGCTGGAGATCGGGATTGTCGCAGGCGCGGCGTCCCGCCTTGGCCATCTCGACCCACGTGCCGTTGATCTTCACCCGCACGACGTCGGCGGTGAAGTCGGTATTCGTCCCGCGGATCGTGTCGTTGGACATCAGGGAGGAGCCGACGCCGTAATAATCGGCGGGGACGCCCAGCCGCTCGAACAGGCGTATCTTTTCCGGCGTGAAGCCGCCGGAGACGGCGATCTTGACGTTGCGGCAGTACTGCTTCGCCCGCTCGTGCCATCCTGTCGGGAGGTCCCACTGCTTCCACGCCTCATCCAGCGCTTTGCGCACGGTGAAGACGAGGCGGGGTGTAACGCCCATATCCAGGCGCGGGTCGCCCAAGGGGGGGACGTTGACGTCGCGCAGGGCGCTGCTCGTATCCAGGCGGACGCCGCTGAGGATGTAGCGCTGCGCCTCCTCCTCGTGCCCGGCCTCGATCTGCTCGCGGTAGGCTTCGAACATCGCCCGCAGGGTGCGCACGCCGTCGGCCACCGAGTCGTTGTTGAAGTCGATGAGGGCGATGCGCGGAATCTCCGGCGGCAAGGCGGAGGCGAATCCCACCATCGCTTCCGCTGTATCTCCCAGGAAGCAGGCGATGACCGCGTGCGGCACCGTGCCGCCGCCTCGACCGCCCCACCAATCACCCTGCGCGTTGGTCGAGACGATCGAGGGGGCGTGCTGGCGGAAGTCGGCGTTGAAGCGCTGCACGGCGATGTCGTAGGCGTAGCCGTCGGCGGCTTGCACCTCGTGGGCGTCGAAGCGGGCGGGGAAGAAGAGGACCGGCTTGCCTCGCGCCGCCATCAGCGTCTGATAGACGTTCGTAGCAATGCGGCTGCCTCGGCTGAGCGCGCCTAAGATCGGCGTTTCCAGGAGAGCGAAATCGCGATAGCGACCGCGTATCTTCATCACCGGGCGGGCGTAGAGCGGGCTGGCCTCGCCCATCCCCTCCGGCGAGGGGTATTCGACCACGTCGCCATCGTGAACGGCTTCCACCTCTAACGAGCGGCAGGTTTCGACGAAGGTGTTGGCATCGTCCCAGTAACCGGCGCAATGGCGCAGCATCGTCAGGGCTTTGTCGATCCCCACGACGACGGTCTTGCCGGGTCGGCGGGTGAAGATCTGCATCTCCACCTCCATATTGCCGACGTCCAGGCCGCGCACGAGTGCCCGCGGCAGACGAGGATATTTGCCCGCATAGCGGTAATGTCGGGCGGCGAGGACGGTTAGCATCTGCTCCACGTTGACGAAGTACTTGTCCGAGTACCAGCCTTGCCGCATACGCTCGATGTCCAGCTTGAAGGTCTTGTTGGTCAATCGTTGCCCGTTGAAGCGACTCATCTTGGCCTCCTAAAAGTCGGGCAGGTTGAGGGCTATGAGCCAATCTTCCGCCGAAATTCCCGGCGTTTCCAACGGCATGAAGCTATAGACGCGCCGAATGGCCGCTTCGACCTCATCACGAGGGCAGTTCTCCAGTGCATTCTCCAGCCAGGAGAGGCCGTCGGGCGGGAAGACGAAGAAGTCGCCGCTGAGGACGACGGAGAGGATGCGTCGTGCGTCCTCATCGTACTGCACGCTGGCGTAGATGGTCCCCCCTTCCGTGCTGTGCCGTCCGCCTGTTGGCAGGATGCCGGTATGGGCCAGCGGGGATTTGCGCCGCGTGCTCCGCCCGCCGTCGAGCACCCAGGCAGGGGAAAGCATCCGTATGGCGATTGCCTCCGCTTCCTGCCGCAGCGCGGGCTCGATCTCCGCAAGCGGCATCGCTCCGAACTGCAGGGCGGCCTCGGCCTGGATGTGGCGTGCCAGGGCCTCGCGCTCGGCCCTGATGCCTATCTCGCTGAGCGTCAGGGAGAGGGCCTTCGTGTGCAGCGTGGCCTGCAGCCGTTTGGAAAGGGGCCGCAGTTGCAGATAGCCCGCCGCGCTGAAGAAGCCGTAGCTTTCCATCAGCGTCCCGCGAAAGAGCGAAAGCCCCTTCGTGGCAAAGTGTCCAAAGGTGCTGTGTTCCACTTCGAGCCCCAGTGCTCGACAGGTTTGCAGCAGAGGGCGCAGCAACTCGGCGAGGATCGTCTTGCGGTCGCTCTGGGTGATACGGCTTCGTTCCACGGTGATCGTGTAGAGGAGCGTCCCCTCGTCCATCGGGAGGAGGGGGCCGCCGCATTCGCGCCGCAGCAGCACGATCCCTTCCGCCGCGCAGGCTCCGGGGTCGAGGCTGCGCTCGATCTCCTGATGGACGCCGAGGCAGCAGAGCGCCTCATTGGCCCACGCGAGCATCACCCCCTCCACGCCGATGCGGGGCATCGCGTGGAAGAGGAGCCAGCTCTGCGTCCACGATTGTGCCGATCGATAGCTTTTCATACTCGCTCTCGTACCCCTGCTACGTGTATTATGCCTGATTAGGCGATTTTGGGTAGTAGCCCTTGTGGCGAGAGCGCCGTTTGACAAAGCGGGGCAATTGGCATACCTTGGTCCCATCATCGCGGCGAGGAGGTGAACGATGGGGAAATGGGAACGGCGGACACTCTGGGCCTGCGTGGCCATCTTGCTGCTCTTTGACATTGCGCTGGTCGTCGGCCTGCGTCTTGCTGCCGACAAGGCCATCGTCGAGGCCCGCGCGGCACTGGATGCGGTCGCCGCCCGGCCTGTGCATCTGGACATCCAACTGGATACGGATGTTCCCATCTCCGCAACCATCCCCCTCCACCGGCGTTTTACCGTGCCTATCGAAACAACCTACCATCTCGACACGGTTGTGCAGACGACGGTACAGATTCCCATCATCGGTGCCCAGGAGATCGGTATCCCCGTTGCCGGAGATATTCCCATCCGGCTCGATGTCGATGTGCCGGTGGATACAGCGTTGCCCGTCGCCTTTACCTACCACCTGCAGACGACGGTCCCCGTCGAGGTGCTGATCCCGCAGCAGGCGCTGGCGCCGCTCTACGCGATGCTGAGTAAGCTCGAGGCTCTCTTGCGGCTGCGGCGGTGAAAATCTTGCTCTTCTTTGAGAGGTGTGTATAGTAGAGATGATGGTGAGTCCTCTCGAGCATCGGCGAAAGGCTATCCCTCCTGTGTTGAGGTCCCTTGCCTCTGTCTTGTTGATTATTTTCATCGTTTTTATCATCGGGGGAACTGGCTGTGGTCTGCTACTCATGACAATCGACTCCGGATTATGTGGCAATGAGATTTCCCAAGAGGTTTTTTCTCCCGATGGTGAATACAAGGTCGTGGTTTTTCAGAGAGACTGTGGGGCTACGACGGGTTTTTCGACACAAATATCCATAATGAGAGCAACGGACGAGCTGCCCAACAAGCCCGGTAATATTTTCGTTATGGACGGACATCCAGACTGGACGGAAGTCCACGTACAATGGGAAACTGATCGCTCAGTAGTCATCTCATATTCTCCAAAATACGAGGTCTTCCAAGCTAAAGACAGACTGCGAGACTTTCTCACAGTCATAGAGGTTAAGTATCAAGGTCATTCAGAGTGAGCTCGGCTGGTTGGCACCGGTGGCTAACTCCGTTGCGGCGTTGGGGCTTCCAACGGACGCTCTGCGTCTCTAACGGTCAGCGGTGAGGCGAGGCAGGAGGCTATCCCATACGCACAATACGCCGTCTCTGGCAGCTTTCACCCGTTGCGACCACGTTCGCCGGCCTCGTGGCGGCATACTGCGCATGGGTTCTCCTCTGGATCGTCCCGCAGTCCCTGTTCCTGGCTTGGCGCGTTGCCCGCTTGCCCGCGATGGACGCGGCCGCCGTGGCGGCGGCCTCTCCCGGCGATGACGTGCTGATCACCGGTCGGCTGGCCGACAACCCCGCCGCGGAATACGACTTCGTGTGCTACACCTCGGAACGCTGGGAGGTGAAGGCTTCCCCTGATTCGGCGGGGAAGCCCTACGGCCACTGGGAGGAGGCCGACAGCTATTTCCCTGATCTGCATCTCATCGTGGCCGGAGGGCGCGTCCTGGTGCGGGGCAATCCGGATGTAACGCTGCTCGGCGATGTGCATCTGGAGACGTATGAAGCGGGTTCGGGCCGCAGACTGCCGGTTGACGCCATCCACATGCCCGATGGCACTCTGCGCTACCACGGTCTGCGCAACGGAGACATAGTTACCGTATTGGGGCGCAAGACCGCATCGGGCGACGTCGTACCTTCCCACCTGTTCGTCGGCGATCGGGAAACTTTTCAGGAACGCCTGTGGGAAAGTGCCAGAGGCATATTGCTGGCCGCATTGTTGCTACTGATAGCCTCTCCTCCCCTCGTCTATCTCCTGACCTTGCTCTTCACGGGGCGAAGAAGATGAAAAATCGTCGGTTCCGGCAATCGGAAGCCCTTGACAGCCCCTGTCGGTGGAGTAGAATGTAAACGTCGTTATGCGACATCGGTTCGACCATGATCGATTGATACCTATTTTCAGGAGGCTAAGTATGGCTCACGTCATTACCAGTCTGTGCGAGCGTGTCGGCGCTTGTGTCGAAGTCTGTCCCACCGACTCCATCCACTATGTCGAGGGCGATAGCGAGTGGCCGCATTACTACATCAACCCGGAAACCTGCATCGATTGCGCTGCCTGCGCCGCTGAGTGCCCCAATGAGGCTATCTTCATGGATGATGAGGTCCCCGAAGAGTTCCTCGATGACATCCAGAAGAACGCCGATTTCTTCACCAAGGGGCCGGGCAAGGACCTGGTTTGATGCGGAACCGACAGCAGGCCGATGGAGGCTTTCCATCGGCCTGTTTGTCGTTAGGATAACGTCAGGAAAACGTCAGCTTGACGTCAAGCGAAGGAGCGGAAGCCGCGGTATCATAGATGCGTGGGCACATGGAACGAGAGACCAGCAGCGCAACAGTATCCTCCTTTGCACGACCGAGGGCCTGAAAAGGCTCTCGGTTCTGCATAGGTCTTGAATCGTCAGGAAATCGTCAGATTGGCGTCAAGTATTCGATGAGCGACGGCGTATAATAGAGAGCGTACAGGCCGCACTTGAGAATTCTCCTCCTTCTGTAGAGCCGAGGGCGTTGGGGACCGCCCTCGGCCTCTTTTTTATCATCCCGCCCATTTTTAAGATATTCGTTTGACAATTCCATTGCCTCTTCTATAATGGTGAGTATCAGAGGTCGATGGGAGCAGCATGCAGGAGACACGCCAGCGTATTTTGGAGATCATCGAAGAGCGGGGAGAGGTTACCGTTCAGGAACTGAGCGAGGCTTTGGGCCTGACCAGTGTGACCATCCGCCACCACCTGGAGGTGCTGAAGCGAAGCGGTTACGTAACCTCCCCCCAGGTGCGTCGCTCGTCGAAGCCGGGACGCCCACGCTATGTTTACACCCTCTCCCCGCACGCGAAGGACCTCTTCCCCAGCAACTACAACGGCCTTGCCGATTCGCTCTTGAGCGTCCTGGAAACCCATCTGCCGCGCGAAGAACGCCTCCGCCTGCTGGAATCGGCAGGCAAGGCGATGGCCGAGGCGGTCGTCGGCGATCTGCCGCAGGATGATGATGCCCGCATCCAGGCCGTGCTGGAGTATATGGAGCAACTCGGCTTCATAGCGCGGGTGGAGAAGATGGGCGAGAAGCGCTACAAGCTGATCATCAGCCACTGCCCCTATCGACGAGTTTCACAGGCACACCCCGACACCTGCTACGTCGATGAGGTGATGCTCACGGTGCTCACCGGCGGCACACTGAACCGCACCGGCAACACGCGGGCCAGTCGCAATCAGCACTGCACCTACGAGATCATCATCAAGACGTAGGCCGCTTTAGAGCGTCTCCCCTGTCAAGCGCCGGTAGAGATGCCGGAACTCCTCGTCGGAGTAGTAGTAGATGATGATGCGTCCTCCCTTGCGCCCCGCACGGAGGGCGACGCGGGTCCCCAGCGCCTCCTGGAAGCGGTTCTCCAGCGCCTCCATCTCCGGGGATACCGGCTCCGCCTCGCCTTGCGCAGCAGCCCTTTCGCGCCGACGGCGCACCAGCGCCTCTGTCTGCCGCACGCTGAGCGCCAGCGCCAGCACCTCGTGCAGCGCCTCGACCTGAGCTTCCTCTGACTCCAGGCCGAGGAGGGCGCGGGCATGCCCCTCGCTGATGCGCCCCTCGACGAGCGCGGCCTGGACTTCGGGCGCGGCCTGGAGCAGGCGGAGCGTATTGGCGACCGCCGCGCGGCTCTTGCCGACCCGCCGCGCGATCTCCGCCTGGGAAAGACCGAAGGTTTCCGCGAGATGCCGGTAGGCCAGCGCCTCTTCCAGCGGATTGAGGTCGGCCCGCTGCAGATTCTCCACCAGTGCCAACTCCAGCATCTCCTGGGGCGTGGCCTCCTTGAGAAGGACGGGCACCTTCTTCAGGCCGACGAGCCGCGCCGCCCGCCATCGCCGCTCCCCGGCGATGAGCTGATAGCCGCCCTCCGCACGCCGCGTGACGATGAGGGGTTGGATCAGCCCGTGTTCGCGGATGGAAGCGGCCAGCGCCTCCAGCGCCTCCGGCGCGAATCGCTGACGCGGTTGGTGGGGATTGGGGACGATCTCCTGCGGATCGATCTCCAGCACCCCGCTGCCTGCCCCTTCCTCCACGGGGATGAGCGATGCCAGCCCTCGGCCCAATCCTCGCTTCGCCATCGTCCCTCCTTCCCTCCCGTGATGCGTGCAGTATAGCATCCTCCGTGCGGGGGACAAAGAACGCTCACGGGAGATCGAACGTCCAGCGGGCCTCATCGCCCTGCGGCGTGGCGAGCCGCCGACCGTCGGCATCGTAGAGACCGACGGCTATGCTGTAGCGTCCGGGCGGCAGGGGATCGAGGGGGTGCGGGTCGGCAATGACCTCGCCTTCGACCCACGCTGTGGTTGGATGATCGCCCTGCTGAGGCCAGGCATCGGCTTGGGCGACTATGCGGCCATCCTGCGCGAGGATGTGGACGAAGACGCTGTAGGGCCTGTCGCCCGTCTGCCCGGCGCGCCAGTAGAGCGTGAGCGTGAGGGGGCGGTTCGCCACCGGAGGCGTCGGGGTCCAGCGGTAGCCTTCCAGCGTGGCGAAATGCCCGCCGAAGGGGACGGCCAGCGGCTCGATCCCTTGGGGCAGCGTGAAGGTGCGGTGGGCCTCCACGGTGATCGTGGCCGGTGTCCAGGAGGCTCCGCAGCACCGCACCTGCAGCGGCATCGTCCCCGACGGTGCGCGGCAGTCCAGGGGCAGTGTGAAGCGCGTGGCGAAATCGACCCCCGACGTGATGACCGCCCCCTCCCCGAAGGCGGGGACGCTCTGCGCGGCCTGCCCGACGGTCAGCGTTACCGTCGGCGCGGCCCGGAGGGCGGTCCGGCTTTCCCAGAAGAGCATACCTTCGAGCGGCTCGCACGGGGCGAGCGTCGTGCGCCCCAACGCGAAGCCGCGCAGGCGCAGCGGGGCGGAGGGGACGTCGGTCAGCGGCGTGGCCTCCGCAGGCAGGGGCAGCGCGGCCTCCCCGACGCCGAGCGCGACCGCCCCTAACGTCAGGGTGGCCTCCGTCTCCCCCTCGCTCACCGTGGCGAGGAGGGTGTAGCGTCCGGGCGGCGTCCACGGCAGCGGGGAAAGGACGACGCGCCCCAGAATCGGCCGATTGGGCGGCCATCGCTCCGGTCGGAAATCGCCGCCGCCGGGCGTGCTGTTGGCCCGTCCCCATTCCACGCCCTCCGCATCCACCAGCCGCAGGACGAGGAGGGCAAAACGCCCGCGGTGGAGATCGGGCGCGTCCGTTGACCACCAGAGCCAGAGATCGAGCGGGCGGTCGCGCCGCAGGGGCGGACGGGCCTCGTAGCCGAGCAGCCGGAGCGCGGGCAGGCTTTGCGCATCGAGGCGGCGGCTCAGCGGCGGGGTGGGCGGCAGCGCCTCCGCCGCCTCGCGGACGAGGTAACGGCGGAGGGTGATCTCCGTGAAGCGCGGCACCGGCAGGGGGTCCGCCACCCGTTCGAGGAGGGCAGGGACGAGGGCGGTCGGGTCGGTGATGGGCGCCAGCCATTCGACGAGCCAGACGTTGCCGCCGCGGCCCGGAAGCCGTGCGCGCAAGGCCGCCGCCGTCGGCCCGTAGGTGAGCAGGTGATCGACGTGGAGCACCTCGTCGCGCGGGAGGGGCAGCATAGCCGCGTCGTCGCCCGCGTAGTAGAGCCAGGCGGGGAAGGTCGAACCGGTCTCGATGATGACCAGATCGCCCGGACGGCGGTGGGCGCGGACGTAGGCGGCCAGGGAACGCCAGTCGGCGTGCCCCGGTTGGCCGATGAGGGCGATGGCGGCGGGGATGAAGAGCGCGGTCGTCCCCGCCGTGAGGAGGGCCGCGCCGTGGCGACGGCCAACGCTCCCGATCGCCAGGCCGAGCGCCAGCGGGAGGAGGGGCGCGAAGAGGATGAGGTGCCGCATCCCCAGCTTGGGCACCGTGCGGTAGAGCAGCATCTGCAGGACGACGGGAAGCGCCATCGTCAGCAGGAAGAGGAGCGCCTTCTTCTGCCTGCGCCACGCCAGGCCGAGCAGGGCTGCCACGCCCAGGCCGAGCGCGAGCGTGGCGGCGCGCTCTGGGCCGTAGCCGAAGGTCGTAACCGCCTCGCGCGCCGTCCGCCAGAAGGTGGCGGGCGGCAGGTAGCCCGGCCAGTAGGTCGCGTTGTCGTCCAGATGGGCGGCGGCCCCTGTCGCCCAGGGCAGGTAGAGCAGCGCGGCGACGGTGAAGGGCGGCACCACCGCGGTGAGCAGCGGGCGCAGCGGGCGGCGCTCCCGGACGATCACGGCAAGGACGAAGAGCATCTGTCCCACGAACCAGAAGAAGCCGGTCACGACGGTGTAGGCGGTGAGGAGCACCATCGTCGCCCAGGCCCAGGCGTAGCGTCGGCGCGGGGAAGGCGCGGCATACAACCCGCCGAGCATGGCCAGATCGCCGAGGAGGGTGAAGGTGAGGGCGAAGCCGTACATCCGCGCCTCGCGGGAGGCCCAGAGGAGCGGCGTGGCCACAGTGAGCAGGGCCATCGTCGCCAGCCGGCCGCTGCGTCCTGCGCCGAGGTGCCGGGCCATCCCGCCGCCCGCGGCGACGGCGAGCACCCCGGCGAGGAGGCTGGGGTAGCGGAGCGCGAACTCCGTCGTCCCCGCGGCGTGCATCCAGAGACGCAGGAAGAGGGTGTGCAGCGGCGGGACGATCTCGTACTGACTGAGGGCGACGAGATGGTCGAGGGGGAGATGGGAGGCCGCCCACCAGACGTAGGCCTCATCGTACCAGTAACTCGCGCCGCCGAGCCAGAGGAGGCGCAGGGTGAAGGCGGCAAGCAGCAGGGCGCAGCAGGGGCGGCGCTTCAGGACGAGGGTCATGGCTCCTCGGCGGGTGATGCGGGCGTGCTTGGCCGACGCCAGGAGAAGCGGATGACCTCCCCGCCTTCGCTGAGCCGTCCCAAGGCCCCCGTTTCCGGGTCGAGGAGCGTGAGCATCCCCTGGTCGATGAAGAGAATCCGCTCGCCGTCCGGCGACCATTGCCAGAAGGGCAGGTCGAGGCCGTTTTCCTCCTTCGGCGGATAGAGGCAGCGGCGGTTGGAGCCGTCGGCATCCATCAGGCAGAGCGTGTAGCCGCCGCTCTGGCTTTCGTAGGGGATGCGGGCCTGTCCGAAGAGCAGGGCGCTGCCCTGCGGGTGGTAGACCGGCGCGGCCCACATACCGACCTCGGGGGCGAGCGTGGCACTGTAGCCGTCCGTCGCGCTCAGCAGGGCGAGGTCGAAGACGGGACTGTTCTCCGGTGGGCCGCCCGTCGGCGAGGGGCCGTGGAGGACGGTGGCGATGAAGCGTCCGTCGGGGGACCAGGCGAGCGACGGTGCCCAGGCCCAGCTACCGCGGGTGCGGAAAGGGGCGAAGCGGGCCAGCGTCTGCCGCTTGCCGCGCCTGAGGTCGAATAGCCCGATCGCATCGGGACGCGCCCAGGCCAGCCGTTCGCCGTCGGGCGACCAGGCGTAGCGCGTCCCCCACCAGCCGTAGCCGCCCCCCGCCTCGGCAGCGATGCGCCGCCGCCGATTGACGAGGGTTGCCTGCGCGGTCAGGTGGCCCGTCCACAGGTCGTTGTGGCCGCGCCAGCCGGGCGCTGCCTCCTGCGGCTCCGCCGTCGTCCAGGCGATCGTCTCGCCGTCGGGCGACCAGTCGGCCCAGAGGAGGTCGCTCACGCCCAGCGGGAGCGGCGTGGCATCGGCGCGGACGGTGGAGAGGAGCCACAGGTCGTTGAGGTGTTCGCTGCCGCTGAAGGAGCGGGTGAAGAGGAGGTGGGTACCCGCGGGGTCGAGCGTGAAGACGCGCCCGTCGAGGTCGCCCAAGGCGGTGAGCCGACGCGGTGTTTCGCTGGCCCGCACGATCCAGGCGTCCTGGGCGGCGAGGTAGGCCAGCGTCCCGCTGATCAGTTCGGTGCTCAGGGGTGGCTGGGTGCCGACGAGGATGATCTCGTCCTGCGGCTCGCGGCCGACCCGCTCCTGCACGAGGGTGCGTTCCACCTCGACGCCGTCCTCCAGGGTGATGCGGTAGACCTTCTCGCGGAGGCCGGGGGTGCCGCTCTGGAGCAGCCGCTGCTCGCCCTGGGGGAGCGAGGCGTCGCGCACGGTCTGCCGTCCGAAGGGGATCGTCTCGGTAACCGTTTCCGTCTGCTGGAGCACGCGGGTTACGGTGATCGTCATCCCGTCCTCGATCTGCGCCGTCTCCGGCGGCTCCACGCGGTCCAGTGCTTCCAGCGTCAGCCCGGCTTCGTCCAGCAGTTCGCCGACGGTGGCGGCTTCTGTTTCGAGCACACGGCGCTCCCCGTCGGCGATGAGGATGACGCGGCGGGGTGGTTGCGGCAGGGGAGCGCAGGCGCTCAGCAGCGCTGCGGCGAAAAGGAGGATCGGGCAGAGCAGGCGAGGGGCTTTCATCGTCTCACATATAGCCGGGGATCGATGCCGCTTCGTCCGGCTCGATCCGCCCGTAGGTGAGGGCCATCTCGCGCAGGCGGTCGCGGATGCCTGCGTCGAGTGCCTGGGGTCGGTAACGCCAGCTCCAGTTGCCGCCCAACCGCCCCGGATGGTTCATCCGCGCGCTGTTGTCCAGACCGAGCGCATCCTGCAGGGGGATGATCGCCAGGTCGGCGACGGAGCGATAGGCCAGGCGGATGAGTGCCCAGTGCAGTGGCTCGCCCGCCGGCCCCAGGTAGCGATGGAGGTTGGCCTTTTCGCGGGGGGAAAGGTGCCCGGCCCAGCCGACGAGTGTCTCGTTATCGTGCGTGCCCGTGTACACGACGACGTTGGCCTCGTAGTTGTGCGGCAGGTAGGGGTTGCCCGCGTCGGTGCCGAAGGCGAACTGGAGTACCTTCATGCCCGGATAGCCCAGACGGCGGCGCAGGGCTTCGACCTCCGGTGTGATGAAGCCGAGGTCTTCGGCGATGATGGGGACGTCGCCCAAGGCGGCCTCGATGGCGCGGAAGAGGGCTTCGCCGGGGCCGGGGACCCATCGCCCGTTGACGGCGGTCGGCTCGCCTGCGGGGACTTCCCAGGCGGCGACGAAGCCGCGGAAGTGATCCAGGCGGACGATGTCCACCAGACGCAGGGTTTGGCGGAGGCGTTCCACCCACCAGGCGTACTGCTCCTCGGCGAGGACGTCCCAGCGGTAGAGCGGATTGCCCCAGAGTTGCCCGGTCTCGCTGAAGTAGTCCGGCGGCACACCGGCGACGACGGTGGGGAGCAGGTTCTCGTCCAGTTTGAAGAGGTGTGGATTGGCCCACACATCGACGCTGTCGTAGGCCACGAAGATGGGGACGTCGCCGATGATCTGAACGCCTTTTTCCTCGGCGTAGCGGTGCAGTGCCTGCCATTGCTCGAAGAAACGGAACTGGATGTATTTGTGGGTGAAGACGGCATCGTCCAGCCGCTCGCGCCAGGCGGCGAGGGCCTCCGGTCGGCGCGAGGCGACCTCCCACGGCCACGTATTCCAGGCTGCGCCATTGTGGGCATCCTTCAGCGCCATGAAGAGGGCGAAATCGTCCAGCCAGGCGGCATGGTCACGGCAGAAATGCTCGAAGGCGGCGCGGGCCGTCTCGTCGGCCTGCGAACGGAAGCGCGTCGCCGCGTGCCGCAGGACGGCCATCTTGAAGGGAATGACCCGCCCGTAATCGACTCGCTCTTCGTCGAAGGCCGGGGCTTCCTGCAGGACTTCCGGATCGACGTCGCCCTCCGCCTCCAGCCAGTTCAGGTTGATGAGCAGGGGGTTGCCCGCCATCGAGGAAAAGGCCGCGTAGGGAGAGTCCCCGTATCCGGTCGGCCCCAGGGGGAGCACCTGCCAGAGCGTCTGCGCACTTTCGGCGAGGAAGTCGATGAAGCGGAAGGCGGCCTCCCCGATCTCGCCGATGCCGAACGGGGCGGGGAAGGAGGTCGGGTGCAAGAGGATACCTGCAGAGCGTGTCAGCCTCATAGGTTGCCTCCTCATCGGTCTGGAGGCAAGTATACCTGAAACGGCCTGGCGCGACAGGGCGGGAATTGCCTCGTGGCGGTAAAGGGGCTATACTGGAGGTGAAGGGAAACTTCTAACGGAAGGGAGGATGTTTATGGATATTCCCCTGGAGACCCTGCGGAGTACAGACCTTTTCGTCGGCCTGAGCAATGACGAGATCACGAAGTTGGTGGAGCGTGGCGAGTATCGCACCTATCGTGCCGGTGAGACGATCCTCCACGCGGGGGAGACGGGGCGCAATCTCTACGTCATCCTCTCCGGGCAGGTCGCCGTGGAGTGCGAGGGAGACGAGGCGCTTTGCCAAACGCCCATCGTCTATCTGGGTGCAGGGCAGAGCTTCGGCGAGATGGCGGCGTTGGATGCCGGCCCGCGTTCGGCGAACGTCCGTTGCGTCTCCCACGAGGCGGTGCTCCTCATCCTGCCGGGCGTGTTGCTCCGTCGGCTGTGCGATGAGGAGGGGTCCATCGGCTGCCGCTTGCTCTACAACATCGCCCGCGACCTGGCCTTCAAGCTGCGCCATCGCAACCTGACCGGTGGAGGTGGATGATGATCTACAAGGTCAGCTACGTCGTGTTGGGCGGGCTGCCGGGCATCATCCGCAACCAGACGAAGCCTCCCACGGTGGGCGAGCAGATCGAGATCGGCGGTCATCTCTGCGAGGTCGTGGAGATCGTCGAGTTGCTGCCGCCGCAGGGCGACTACGCCTACCTGCACGCAACGTGCCGCCCCGTCGAGGTGTCGTCAGCGGAATAGGTAGCCGTTGATTACCCAGATGGCCAGCCGCGGCGTGATCGTTGCTTCGATGATCGCGGCGATGAGCAGGAGAGGGGCGATCAGGGCGGCGAAGAGCTTGACGAAGTGCCCCAACTCGCGCCCCAGGCCGATGAAGCCGCCTCCTTCGTGTGCCGGGGAGAGGAGGATCAGCCCCAGCCGCAGGCTCTGTGCCGTGGCGATGATGATCGCCGTCATCTCGAAAGGCCCGTGCGGTGCGAGCATGGCAGGCACGGCGGCGGGCATGCCCCAGTGCAGCGTCAGGAGCAGCGCGTAGCCGACGACGGCGGTAACGCCCATCACCATCAGTTGGAAGACTATCCCAAGGGTGAAGATGGAGAGAAAGGCCCCGAGCAACACGGCCCCTGCATTACGGGTGAAGAGCGTCAGCGGCGAGAGAGGGGGGAGGAGGGGGATATCCACGGCTCCCTGAGTGATCTGCTCCATCGTCAGGGGTTGGGAAAGGAGGGGGACGGCCGTGCGCGGCAGCGGGAAACGCCAGAAGCCCCAGAGTGCGATGAGCAGCCCCCCGCCGATGACGACGAGCGTAACGGTCAACTCGGCGCGCAGCACGCGGATCAGGGCAGGTATCTCCTCGCCGTAGAGCGCGCGCAGCGAGCCGGGCCACCTCAGCCCCTCCAGGAAGGCGCGGCCAAAGGCCCCGAAATCCAGGAAATCCAGTTCGCGCCCCAGCAGGTACTCGCGGTCGAACATCCGCAGGCCGATGCGCACGAAGAGCAGTGTTGCGACGAAGAGAAAGAGCGCGATCAGCCACAGGGCGGTGAAATCGGCGAAGAGCAGCAGTCCCGCTTCCCACTGGAGCACGAGGGACATCGGGATGATGATGAAGCTGGCCAGGAGGTTGGCGGCGCGGACGCTCGTCGATTGGGCGGAGATGATCACAGCGACGGCGACCATCACCAGAGCCTGCGTCGTCGCCAGGACAAAGGCCACGGCGAGCAGGTGGAGCGAGGGCCACCAGTGCAGCTTGAGGCCCAGCAGGAGGATGTAGAAGAGCATCCCCACATAGCTGGCGACCACCGGCGGGAGCGTTGCGGCGATGAGCTTGCCCACGTAGAGCTGTCCATCGGTCAGAGGTGTGGCGAGCAGCGGCTCTAGGCTGCGCCGTTCCTTTTCGCCGACGAAGGTCTCCAGGGCGATGACGAGGGAGAAGGTGCTGGGGAAGAAGCCAACGACGAGGATGAGGAAGGGGAAGAACCGCTCCATAATCAGCGCCGCCCCGTACTTGTTGAAGAACTTCAGTCCCTCCGCTGCGACGAACTCGGCGATGAAGGGGAAGGCCAGAACGAGCGTGGTGATCGGTGCGACGATGCGCCAATCGCGCAGGGTATCGACGATCTCGCGGCGGACGATGAGCGCGATGCCGCGCCACGTCTCTCGCCAGGCTGCGCGCCCGGCTTCGAGGTGTCGTCCTCGCTTCACGATGCCACCTCCAGCGTCGTTGCGCCCTGAACCACGCGCAGGTAGAGTGATTCCAGGCTTTGCTGCTCCTCGACCAGCATATCGACCTCCCATCCGTCGCGGAGGAGAGCGCGCAGCACGTCGGCGTTGCGCACGCCCTCCGCTTTGCGAAAGCGAACCCAGCGACGTCCGTAATCGAGGACCTCGCCGAAGGCATCGAGCCTGGCCAGCAGCGCCGGGTCGATCCTCCCCGCGACTTGCAGCCGCAAGGGGGGCGGGCCGAGGTAGCGCTCCTTCAGCGCGGCGGGCGAGCCTTGTGCCAGGATGCGGCCTTTCCCGATGATGGCGATGCGGTCGGCCAGTTCCTCCGCTTCCGGCAGGTTGTGGGTGCAGATGAGGACGGCGCGATGGCCATCGCGCAGGCTGTGAATGGCATCGCGCACCAGTCGGGCGCTTTCGGGGTCCATCGCCGAGGTCGGCTCATCGAGGAGGAGGACTGGCGGTTCGTGGAGCAGGGTGCGTATCAGCGCGATCTTCTGGCGCATGCCTTTGGAGTAGGTTCCCAGCCTTCGGGCAAGCGCCTCGCGCATCTTGAAACGCTCCGCCAGGGCGTCGATGCGCTGCTGCAGGCGCGATGATTCCACGCCCCGTACCTCGCCGAAGAAGGTGAGGTATTCCCGTCCGGTCATCCGCAGGTAGAGGCCGGGGGCCTCGGTGAGCACGCCGACGCGGCGACGAACCTCGCGCGGCTCTCTCACCGTGTCGTATCCCGCAACCCGCGCCCGGCCTGCCGTGGGGCGAAGCATGGCCGAGAGCATCCGGACGGTTGTCGTTTTCCCCGCGCCGTTGGGGCCGAGCAGGGCCATCACCTCGCCCGCCTTCACCTCCAGCGAGAGATGATCGACGGCGGTCAGCCCGTCGAACCGCTTGGTCAAGCCTTGGAGCACGATCATCGTCATCTTCCTCGAAAGTTAGTCTGTTCATACCGATTATAACGCAGCCGGAGCCGTTGTCAGGGAGCGGATATCGGCGTCGGCTCCCGGAAGCGCATGCCGCGTGCTCGCCTCCTCCTCTTGCACGAGCGCGGGGCTTGCCACAGCCCGCCTTCTGTGGTATGCTAAGTACGGTGAATCGATGATGGCGTGGCCGGCATTCGGGCCGACCGCGGGCGATGAGGTAATTTGCAAAATCAAAACTTATGTTTATAATGTCCACTGTAACCGGTTAGATGAAAGGGGGAGATTATGGCATTCGAGGTTTTCGACAACGGTGTGCATCGGATCATTCGCTTCGATGATTTGGCGGGCGAAGGCGATGTACAGGCAAATCAGTATCTGCTCATCCGCGGAGGGCGTGCCATCGTGCTGGAGCCGGGAGGCAACCGGATGTTCTCCAGCCTCATTGCGGCCATCTCCTCCTATGTGCCCCCGCAGAAGATCGACTACATTATCGTTTCCCACCAGGACCCGGACGTGGCAGCCGGGTTGAACGGTTATCTGCTGGTTACGGACGCGAAGTTCGTGATGCCCGCGATTTGGGAGCGATTCATCCCGACCTTCTGCTCCAAAGGCATTGCCCAGTCGCGCATCGTCCCTGTGCCGGACAAGGGGATGCGCTTCTCGTGGCAGGGGGTGGATTTCATCATCCTCCCGGCCCATTTCCTGCACTCATCCGGCAACATCCACGTCTATGATCCTGTCTCCCATTCGCTTTTTAGCAGCGACTTGGGCGCGGCGATCTTCCCGCCGGAGGTGGAGGAGTATCCCGTCGTGCAGGACTTCGATGAGCACGTGAAGTATATGGAGGCGTTCCACAAGCGTTATATGCCCTCCAAGGCGGCATGCCGCGCCTGGGCGCGGATGGTGTGGGAGATGGACATCGAGCGCATCATCCCGCAGCACGGGGCTATCTTCGAGGGGCGCGAGATGGTCAAGCGGTTCATCGACTGGGTAGCGACGATGGATTGCGGCGTCGAGTTGATGGTGAAGGCGGGGGTTTTCGCCGTTCCGGAGTAAGGCGAGATGATGCAAGGCGCAAGGCTGCTCTGCCTTGCGCCTTTTTGCTGCCCGCTGCATCCCTCGAGCCGCGCGAACGCTCTCTGTGGCGATGCCCGGCGATGTGTGTACAATGTGCAGCGTAGCGAATGCCGTCGTGGCGTTCGTCGATGTACCTTCACATCTCCGCAGACCATATCTGAAGAAAGGAGCATAGCTGTATGGAGAAGATTCGGGTTATCATTATGGGGGCCGCCGGGCGCGACTTCCACAACTTCAACACCTACTTCCGCGACAATCCCCGTTACGAGGTCGTTGCCTTCACGGCGACGCAGATCCCGAACATCGAGGGACGGCGCTATCCCCCGGCGCTGGCCGGCGACCTCTATCCTCAAGGCATCCCGATCTATCCTGAAGCGGAACTGCCGGAGCTGATCGAGCGCTTCGAGGTCGGCCAGGTGGTCTTCGCTTACTCCGACGTTTCGCACGAGTACGTGATGCATCGCGCTTCCCTCGTCAACGCCGCCGGTGCCGACTTCCGGCTGATGGGCGGCGGGAATACGATGCTCGAGAGCAGCAAGCCGGTCGTCGCCGTCTGCGCCGTGCGCACCGGCTCCGGCAAGTCGCAGACGACGCGCTACGTCTGCGACCTGCTGCAGGCGATGGGGAAGAAGGTGGTCGCTGTGCGCCACCCGATGCCCTACGGCGATCTGGTCAAGCAGCGGGTGCAGCGCTTCGCGACGTATGCCGATCTCGATCGTTACGAGTGCACCATCGAGGAGCGCGAGGAATACGAACCGCACATCGACCGGGGGATCGTCGTCTACGCCGGGGTGGACTACGAGGCCATCCTCCGCGAGGCGGAAAAGGAGGCCGATGTCATCGTCTGGGACGGCGGGAACAACGATCTCCCCTTCTACAAGCCCGACCTCTGGATCACCGTCGTCGATCCGCACCGCCCCGGCCACGAGGTGCGTTACTATCCGGGCGAGGCCAACCTCCGCGCCGCCGATGTGGTGGTCATCAACAAGATCGATACCGCCGATTATGAAGCCATCCGCACCGTGCAGGCGAATATCGCCCGTGTCAACCCCGATGCGGTGGTCATTCAGGCCGCCTCGCCGATCTTCGTCGAGGACCCGGCGGGGCTTCGCGGCAAGCGCGTCCTCGTCATCGAGGATGGCCCGACGCTCACCCACGGCGAGATGAGCTACGGGGCAGGCTACATCGCGGCGCAGCGTTTCGGCGCGGCGGAGATCGTCGATCCGCGCCCCTACGCGGTCGATTCCATCGCCGCGACCTACGCCAAGTACCCCAAGACCGGCCCCGTCCTCCCTGCGATGGGCTACGGCGAGGCACAGATCCGCGATCTCGAAGAGACGATCAACCGCGTGCCCTGCGATCTGGTGATCGTCGGCACCCCCATCGACCTGAGGCGGCTCCTCAAGGTGCGGCATCCGATGGACCGCGTGCGCTACGAGTTGCAGGTCATCGGCCAGCCGACGTTGCGCTCGGTCATCGAGGACAGGTTCGGCGCGTAAGTGCCCTTGCAGCGACAAGCCCCCGCCGCGTGGCGGGGGCTTGTGCGTGATGCGGCTCATCGTCGCCAGCGCATATCCTTGAGCATAGCCTGGCTGAAATCATCCAGCGTTCTGGATTTGTCGTGCATCGCCCAGCGGTCGCCCTTCCAGCGGTAGAGGAGCACGCCCCAGATCTGCTGAGCGTAAGGGGCATTGTTCCAGCGGTCGATCTCCTCGTAAACGGCCCGTATCCAGCCGCTGTTGGCGTCGATCCACCCCTGGCAGTCGGCACGATCGCAGGCGGGGGCGCAGACGTGGCGGCAGACGTGGTTGGTCTCCGTGATGAGCACGGGCAGGTTCTTCCATTTGGCCGGGATGCGCTCGATGAAGAGCCGGTAGGTCTGGAAGTCGAAGTAGTGGTCGGCCATAAAGGGATCGTCGAAGGTGCGCAGCCAGGTGATGGCCTCGATGGAAGGGCCGTGCGTGTAGGCGTGGAGGACGAAGCCGTCGAGTGCCTCGATGTGATCGAGCATCGTCTGGAAGTAGTCCAGCGGGCGGTAGCGGCGGTAGCCGAGCCTGGGCATCGGCTGGGAGTTGTAGGGATCGATGGCCCCCGGGACGACGACGGCCTGCGGAAGGACGGCCTTGATGGCGCGATAGGCCAGGTTGAACGCCTGGGCGTAGAGTTCCGGCGTAATGTGCTCGTGAATGCCGCCTGCATCGCCGGGGTGCTCGCTCGGATTGTTCTGCTCGTTGCCGATCTGGATGATCCAGGTGTAGTAGCTCTGATCGATCTCCTCGTGCTTGAGGTACAGTTCCACCCAGCGGGCGCAGGTCTGCGCGAAAGCCTCGTAGTCGCGGGATTCGGGGAGCGTGCCGGAGGGATGGTAGCCGTTGTTTAGGCGCACGACGACACCGTAGCCCGCGTGCCGTGCCCAGTCCCAGAGCCGGTCGCGCAGCGCCTGCCGGAAGCCGATGTTTGGATTGTGCCCGATGCCTTCCGTGAAGAGAACCCAGCCCTTGCGCCCGCGTGCCTCGAAGAGGTGCCGCAGCCTGCGCCGATCCTCGTCGCTATCGTCGCCGATGCTCGCCGCGTGCATGCCGAAGAGCCACGCCGAGGTGCCGAAGGCCAGGCGGGCATCGTCCACCTTCTCGCGTCGGTCTTCGGCGGCGGGACGGGTGAGCGAATCGCCGCGGACATAGCCCTCCTTGTGCGAGGGCGTGCGCACGTGGAGCCAGAGGCCTGCCTGTCCTACCTTGGCTGCGGTGATGTGATCGTTCTCCAAAGTCTCGACGACCGTGTCGTTCGGTACCCACCAGATTTCCGTCCCGTTGGGGGCATCGTAGAGATGCAGGCGTCCGTCCGTGCCGTTGGCGACGAGGTAATGCACCCCCTCCGCCGCGGCTTCGACGTGGCGGCGGAGGTACCAGGCGGCGGCATACCCCTCCTTCCCGTCGGCAAGCCGCACTTTGAGCCACATTTGCGGGTGGCCGAGCTTGCGCAGCACCTCTCCTTCGGCCTCTAACGCGGTCAGGACCTCGCCATCCTGTGCACGCGCGATGATCGGCGCGCCGAGGACGGGCCGCTGGCGGATGTTGAGATAGCCGACGACGGGGCTGTCCACCTCGACGAGCATCCCTTCGACTGTCTCGGCGTGGGGATCGCTATCTGTAACGTACCACGCCGCAACCCAGACGATGGGGCCGTTCGGTTCGATGCGCACGCGGTACCACTGCCCGACCTTGCCCAGTTTCTCGCGCGCGTGTGCCGTGTCCTCGACGATCTGCAGGCGGCTGCCCTCGGGGATGCGGCCTGCCAGCGTCGCCGCACTGACGGTGGGTTGATCCCGCACGTTCAACTCCGTCGTCGTCCAGACGGTAACCAGGTGGCCGGGGGGCGGCGTAGGCGGCGGGTCGAGCGGCGGCCAGGGGCCAGGTTGGCTCGCGCTCAGACGGTCGGCCTCGATCCACCCCGGTTCATCGCCGACCTGCGCCGGAAGCCATCGCTTGCCGTCGATTTCGCTTCCCTCCACACCTGCCTGGATGGCCGTGCCGTAGACGAAGGCTCGCCGTGCGCTGCTGCGGTCGCCCGCGATGTGGTAGAAGACCGCGCCGCGCAGGTCGCCGACCCACTGCTGCACCATCTCCGCCCCGATCGGCACACTTCGCACCACCGCGCTGTAGGAAGGCTCCATCGTCGCCGCCGTGTAGAGACTGAAGAAGGTTACGTTGTAGGGGCGCAGATGATCGAGCCACGCCCGCAGCGTCTCCGCCGTCATTCGATCGCGCCCGTACTCGTCGTAGTAGGGGCCGATGACGGGATAGATGGGCAGGTTCAGCCCTTGCTGGGCCATCCAGCGGCGGTTTTCCGCGAAGCTCCACTGGTCGATGACGACCTCCGGCGGCAGGTGATAGGTACCGTAGGCCATCGGCATCAGCCCGCCGCGGCAGTAAGGCCCCATCTCGTTGAAGGGGATGGACGAGTGCAGCGTCAGCGGGGTGGGGAAGGAGCAGAGATAGAGCCGGTCGAGGTCAACGCCCTTGGCAACCAGGGCATTGCCCATCGCGGTGGCCTCGTCGCGACGGTGGGCACAGCTTCCCTCGGCATCGAAGATGAAGCCCTCGTAGCCGTCGTGGAAGGCGCGGACGACCATCTCCGCTTCGAACTGGGGATCGCCCAAAGTGGTGAAGCTCCAGGCGAGGGGGACGAGGCCGGCCCTGCGGATGCGCTCGGCGATTTCCGCCGCTCCGTTGATGTAGAAGCCCTCTTTGTTGCGCCACGGCCCTTGCCCGACCTTGTAGAGGATGTGGGTGATGCCCATTTGCGGCGCGATGCGCAGGGCCTCGTCCAGCTCCCAAAGACGATAAGCCCACAGACCTTTGCCCTTCAGGGGATGCATAGGAACCTCCTCATATCTCAAGGCGATGTCGTTGGACAGGGATGGACGCTTCCTCGGTTGAAGGTGGCGGAACCGCTCACCCAAGGACTGTCGGCGACGAAGAAGCGCCACGGCGCGCGGATGGCGGTCTCGTCGCCGCGAACGCCGATCCGCGGCGAGCAGGCGATCGCTTCGTCCGCGTAGTGTCGGTCGAATTCCACCCAGAGCGTGCTCGTCTCGCTGCAGAGATCGACCCCGTTGAAGCTGCGGTCGATGCCCAAGGCACGGCAGAGCCGCCCCGGCCCGCGGGCCAGATTGCGAAGAGGCACGTTGCCGCGCCAGCGCTGCTGTTGTTCGATCCCTTCCACCGGTTCGAGCGCGCGCACGAGGATCGCAGCGGGGAAGCCCTCCTCTTCCGTGACCAGGTTCAGACAGGTGTGCACGCCGTAGATGAGGTAGACATAGGCGTGTCCGGGCGGACCGAACATAGCGGCATTGCGCAGCGTCGGCCCCATCCGTGCGTGCGAAGCGCGGTCGTCCTGTCCGATGTAGGCTTCGACTTCGACGATGCGTCCTGAGAGGCGCTGCCCTTCGTGCAGGCGAACGAGCCGTGCCCCCAAAAGCTCGCGTGCGACTCGGAGGGTGGGACGGTCGAAGAATGTGCGTGGTATCCTGACCGGCATAGCCCCCTTTCGATGATGGCGTCCTTCTCGCCCTCATTGTAGCATAAAGCGTGCGGGAGCGGAAGCCCGGCAGCAAGGCGGCAACGCTTCGCGCTGCTCACTTGATGATCATCGTGAAAGAGGGCTGTGGCAGAATCTCCTTGACGCGGAGTCCCTCCGGCAGGACGACCTGCGGGGCGAGCGTGTACGTTCCCGGCTCGAGGCCGCTGGCGTCCAGGTAGAGATGGATGGTCGCCGGATCGATCTCGTTGATGCGGTCGAAGGGGCCGGTGATGACCAGTTGGGCGCTTTCCGGTCTGACCGTCGCCGTCAGTCCCGCGGCCAGTCCGGTGATGACGGGGGTAACCTGGAGGGTGAAGGTGCTCTCCAGCGGTTCGATCATCACCTTGACGAGCACCTTGGGCGTCACGAGCACGGAAAGCCCCTCCGGCACGTTCAGTTCCGCCGTCGCGCTGATGGGCCGTTGCGCTCCGTCGATGGCGATCGGCTTGGTTTCCAGATAGCCGGAGATGGACTGCACGACATCGCGCCGTCCGATGACGGTTACGACCGGCGGCTGTACCTCGATACCCGTTACGGCGTAGCCGGGCGCGGGCTGGCCGGAAAGGACGACGCGGACGGCCAGGTCGCGGATGTTGCCCAACTGTTCGATCGGCACCTGCACGGTGATCGCCTCCGGAATGAGCGTCAGGTAGGGGACGGGGTCGCCGTTCTTGTCCACCGCCGTGGGCTGGAAATCGCCCATAACGCTCTGCCGCTGGTCGGTTACATCGACCGTCACGACGGCGCGAGCGGCCGCCTCCACCTTCGAGCGCGGTCCGCGGATGAGGACGGTGCGCGGCGTGTAGATGGGAGCGCGGGCGACGAAGCCGAGAACCGGCGCTCCTTCCGTCTGGACGACGACGGGCACCTCCGCCTCGGCGATCGGTTCGACGTGGAGCGTCAGGCTCTCCGGCGATTTCTGCACCACCTGGATGGGGCGGCGGCGGAACTCGACGTGGACGGGGAGAGTTACGTCGCCCCCTTCCGGCGGGATGGTGGCGTCGGCGAGATCGACGTAGGGGATAATGTCTTCCTTCTGCAGGACGAGCCACAGGTCGTGCGGTGCGCGGAGCACGAGCCGCACGCGCACATCCTCCGCCCCGTAGGCCATCATCTCCTCCGGCACGTTGCGGACGTCCACGGGCAGGGCGTAGGGGTAAGGACGCTCCTCGGTGGGATTTTCCGCCTCCGTCGCCGCCGCCCAGAAGAAGAAGGCGAGCACGATGGAGAGCACGATCGTCAGCGCATTCTCGCGGAGCCAATGGGTGCGCTTCATCGTTTCACCTCGCGGCGGGGAGTGAAGGAGCGTTTCCACTGGGCTTGCCACTTGCTGAAGGGGGAGGTGGAGGGCTGGGGCGGCGGGAAGAAGGCGAGGAGGAGGGATTCGAGGCGGGCGCGGTCCAGATCGCGGATGATGCGCCCGTTGTAGGCGACGGAAACGCTGCCGCGCTCCTCCGAGACGACGACGGCGATAGCGTCGCTGTTCTCCGTCGTGCCGATGGCGGCGCGGTGCCGCAGGCCGAGGTGGCGGTCATCGAGGAAGGCCGTCGTCAGCGGCATGATGCAGGCGGCGGCGGCGATGCGCTCCCCGCGCACGATCACCGCGCCGTCGTGCAGGACGGTGTGGTGATCGAAGATGGTGGTCAGCAACTCCGCCGAGAGCAGGCCGTCGATGAGGACGCCGGTATCGATGAACTCCTGCATACTCGATTCCCGTTCCAGCACGATGAGCGCGCCGATGCGATGGGCGGCCATCTGCATCACGGCGTCGATCATCGGCGTGAGGATGCGGTGCGTGTTGTGCTGGGCAGCGGGGACGAGCGAGAAGAAGGTGCCGCGCCCCAATTGCTCCAGCGCGCGGCGCAGTTCCGGTTGGAAGATGACGGGAATGGCGACGAAGAGCGCGGGCAGAAGCTGGGCGACGAGCCAGGAGAAGGCCCGCAGCCGGACAACGCGGCTCAGCAGCGTGAGGATGACCAGAAGGGCGGCAATGCCGCGCAGGAGAGGAGCGGCGCGGGTCCCGCGAAGGGCGTAGAAGATCCAGAAGAATAGCCCTGCGACCAGCAGGATATCCACCAGATCGAGCCAGGAAAGCCGTTGGATCAGCCAGGAAAGTTCCCACATGGCCGTCGTTGTCGTTCCCTCCTCACGCTTGCCTCAGTCAGAGGCAGTCTCCTCTGCTTGCGCTTCATCCCCGGCGGCCTCCTCCGCGGTCGGAGGCGGGGGCGGCTCTTTGCCCGTCAACTCGCGGTAGAACTGGGCGTAATCGTCGTAGTTCGGCGGGTTGAGCGACAGGAGTTGTTCCACCGTCTTGACGGCTTCCTCCGTCAGCCCTGCGTCGAGTTGCAGGCCGCCGAGAATGTCCAGCTC
>JALXBP010000074.1 GCA_026991395.1 Anaerolineae bacterium
AGCCGTCTGGCTCGACCAGGGCAGGCACAAGGCCTGCCTCTACGGCCGCCGGGTGAATCAGCAGACGCCTCCTTTGTGTAGGTCGAGCCGTCTGGCTCGACCAGGGCAGGCACAAGGCCTGCCCATACGGCCGCCGGGTGAATCAACAAACGCCTCCTTTGTGTAAGTCGAGCCGTCTGGCTCGACCAGGGCACAAGGCCTGCCCCTACGAACCGAGGTAGGAATCCACCTGCTCCATGAGCCACTGGAGGTACTCGTCGAACCCTTCTCCGGTCCTGGCGGAAACCGGGAAGAACGCCAGGCCGGGGTTCAACGCCTCTACGCCTTTCCGGAAATAATCCATATCGAAATCGAAATACGGCAGCATATCGATTTTGTTCAAGAGCACGGCGCTGACTCCCCGGTACATCTTCGGGTACTTGTACGGCTTGTCGTCCCCCTCCGGAACGCTGGCGATGAGCACGTCCAGGTGGGATCCGATGCGGAAGCTGGCGGGGCAGATCAGGTTCCCCACGTTCTCGATGATGAGCATATCGAGTTCGTCCAGGTTCAGCTTCGGCAGCGCTCCGGAGACCATCACCGCGTCCAGGTGGCAGGTACCGCCTGTGTTGATCTGCACCGCCGGGATGCCAGTGGCGGCCATTCGGTCGGCGTCTATGGTCGTAGCGATGTCTCCGTCGATGCCGCCAATGCGGTAGCGATCCTTGAGGGCGTCGATGGTTCGCAAGATCACCGATGTCTTGCCCGCGCCGGGCGAGGCCATGAAATTCACGGCGTAGGTTTTGGTAGAATCCAGCAACTGCCGGTTTGCTTCGGCGATTCTATCGTTTGCGCCGAGGATGTTCTCCACTACGGATACGCTTTTCGTCATAGACTTTCCTCCGTGAGAAGTTCTCGATTGTCCGAATCAGTTGGTAGCGCTCAGAACTGGTGTGATAGCGCTGTTTGGGCGGAGACAAGCCGTCGCCCCTGCGAATTGGCCGTGGGAATGTAGGTGGAGCTGTCTAGCTTGACCAGGCGAGCCAGACGGCTCGCCCTACATTTCCCTCCAAAGTTCACCACATTGCTTTTGAGTGCCACCACTTCATTCGGTGCTTGCAAGTACCAACACAACTCCTTTTGGAGTTCAACGATGGGCGCGGCACGCTGCGCCTCTACCACCCCATCCATTCGCTTGTCCGCTGATTCGCTGATTCGCTCATTCGCTCACTCGCTCCCATCTTCGATGTCTATGCTCTCCAGCCTGAACTCGTCCCCTTTGACCAGGGAGACCTTGCTGCTCCCGCAGTTGGGGCAGGTCAGGTTGCCATTTTTCAGTTCATAGGTGGTGCCGCAGTCCCAGCAGTAGAAGACAGCGGGAATGCGGTTGAATCGGAGTTCCGCTCCTTCTGCGATGGTGCCTTTAGAAAGCTGATCCCAGTAGAACTGCACGGTGTCGTCCACGATGCTGGACATCTCGCCGATGACCAGGTTCAGGGCGGTCACTTTGGTAGCGTGCGCTTTCTCAG
>JALXBP010000075.1 GCA_026991395.1 Anaerolineae bacterium
CTCGCTCGTCAGCGATGCGCCGACGGCCACCCGTCCCATCTCGCCCTCCACCTCGATGACGCGGTCCATCAGCAGCAGGTCGCCGTTGGGAAGCCGGGGCACGCGCCGTCCGCGGAAAGGGGCGTAGAGCGGGCCGAAGCAGCGTTCGGGATCGCCGCGGGCGAATTCGCGGATGGCCTGCTCGTCGAAGCGCACCGCCCGGCGCGGCCCGCCCTCCTGGCCGGAGAGATGGCGGGCGCCGATCGCCTGCAGCAGCGATGCCGTCTGTCGCATCATCGCCCCGTGGGCCTCGAGGAAGGCGTGTTGCGCCTCGGCCAGCCGCCGCGCGTGCCGTTCCAGGTTCCGGGCGTAGTCGGCGAGTGCCCGGGTCGGCGGACGCGGCCTCTCCTCCGCCTCGACGGGGAGGCGGAGCGGTACGCCGTGGGCCAGCAGCATCGCCACGACGGAGGCCAGGCCCATCGTCCCGCTGCGTCCGGGGCGGTCGAAGGCGCGGACGGCATGCTCGCGTCCCCGCAGCACGCGCCCGATCCAGCGCGTGCAGGTCGCCTGCGCCCCCACCTCGACGAAGAGCCGCACCCCGTCGCCGTAGAGCCGCTCGACGAGGCGCGGAAAGTCGAGCGGACGGCAGGACATCGTCGCCATCGTCTCCGCCAGCGCCCGCCGCTCCAGCACTAACGGCCCATCCGAGGCGGCGGAGTAGAAGCGCGGCTCGCTCAGAGGGTGCGTCTCGTGGTCGTAGAGCGCCACGAAGTCCGCGAAGGCCCGCTCGGCAGGCGGCGCGTGGATGACGGCATCGAAGGGGACGCGCAGCGCGTGGGCCTGCAGGCGCTCGATGGCCCGTCGGCAGGCGGCGGCCTCCCCGGCGATGACGACCTCGTCGGGCAGATTGACGATGGTGAGGAAGAGACGCGCCTCCTCGGCCACCACCGCCTCGACCGCTTCGCGCGGGGCCTTGACGATCCACGTGGCCCATTCGGTCCCCTCGCCCCACAGCCTCTGCAGCAGCCGCTTCGGGCCGAAGAGTTCCTCGCGGAAGAGCGGCGAGGCCCTCCAGGCCGCGCTCCCCGCGTCGCCGTCGCGCCAGACGCCGTTGGCCCAGAGCATGCTCACCTCGCCCAGACTGTAGCCCATCGCCGCATCGGGGCGCAGGCCGAAATCCTCCTTCAGGATGAGGGTGTGCGCCAGCGCGAGGAGCGTGCCGCTCTCGATCATCGCCACGCCGTCGGCGGCCAGGCGTGCAGCCGCGGCGTTTCGGGCGGCTTCGTCGGGCAGCCGTGCCCGGCGAGGGAAGATCAGCCGGTCGGCCAGCGAACCGCCCACATCCCGCACGTAGGCGTGCAGCCGCTCGTGGAGATCGGGCGCGGCGAGGAAGAGATCGGCGCCCATCCCCACGTAGCTGTTGAAGGCCCCCGGATAGACGAGGGCTACCCCCGCCCCGCCCGTCGGATGGGCGGTGAAGGCACTGCCGCGGGGTGTCTGCCAGCTTCCCCCGTCGCGCAGCGCCCGC
>JALXBP010000076.1 GCA_026991395.1 Anaerolineae bacterium
ACTGGACAGCCGCACGGGGCTGATGTACTATCGGGCGCGGTGGTACGATCCGAGGCTGGGGCGGTTCATCCAGGCGGATACGGTGGTGCCGGAGCCGGGGAATCCGCAGGCGCTGAACCGGTACGGCTACGTCTTGAACAACCCGCTGAGGTACACGGATCCGAGCGGGCATTGGCTGGACACGGTAATTGACATCGCTTCCATTGCCTATGACATTCACGATATTGCGGCCCACGGGCTCAATTGGGGAAACGGTTTCTCCTTAGCGGCGGATGTTGTCTCGTTGGCGCTGCCGGTGGTCACCGGTGGCGGGGCGATGGTGCACGCAGCGATGCACGCCGACGACGCGGTGCACGTTGCGACGCATCTCGACGATGCCGTCCGAGTGGCGGAGCATATCGACGAAGCCACCGAAGCACTGGCGCACGCGGATGAGGCGGTAGAGGCACTGTCGCATGCCGACGAAGCGGTCGAAGGGTTGCACGCTGCCGAGGAGACCCGTTATTACTCGTTTACCCGGAGGAACTTTCGGAGAAACTTGTCGTTGCTGACCGGAGTGAGCCAGGAAGAAGCCAAGGCTTTGGAACTCGAAGCGCATTGTGTGCTACCGTGCAGGTTCGAGAGGGAATTCAACAGAGTAGGGATCAACATTCACGACCCGCATTTTGGGAGTTGGGTGGAGCGAGGCCCTCACCGCCGCTGGAGCAGGGCTTATAATCGAGAGTGGGAAAGGTTTTTTCAGGAAATTTGAGACGATGGAGCGATTACCGACGATAGGTGAAGTTTTCAGAAAGGCAGAGACACTGGCCGAAAAGTACGAGTTCCGCTGGTTTGCGCCCCGTTAGCCAAGGAGGCAGGCATGAAACCCGGTTACTGTCATCTTTTCAAAATGAGAGACCCTCTGGCCACGCGGCCTTGGAGGCTCACGGTGAGCGAGGATCCGCGCTGGAAGACAATGATGGAAGAGGGGGAAAGAGGTGAGTTTAGCAGGTGGTTGATGCGATTGCGGCGGGGAGAAGCGGAGGCAGATCCACCACTGCGTTTGGTACCGGCGATGGGCGGCCATCCGACGGATGTGATGTGGTCGACCGTGGTGACGGTGGTGGTGGTATCGCAGCGGGTGGTGGATTTGCTGAAAGAGGATGGCCTCACAGGGTGGGCCACTTATGCAGTAGATGTGAGGGACAAGAAAGGGCAAGCCGTGCCGGGCTATTATGGCTTTGCCGTGACCGGCCGTGCCGGGAGCCGGGACTTGCGGCGTGGAGAAATCATCGACAAACCGCCGATCGTACCGGGGGGAAAACCGTACCAGGTGTTGCGAGGGCTTTACTTTGAAGGGGACTATTGGGACGGGCAGGACTTTTGTCTAATGGGTTCCACTTTAACTATCATTGTGACCGAGCGAGTAGTACGCTTGTTCAAACGGCATCGGATTCGCAATGTGGAGTTTATCCGGTTGCCGGAAGTGGAGGTGGATGTGGAAGACTTCAAAATTCAAGGGCGGTGGCCACCTGAACGAGAGTGATATTGAGGAATACCCCCTTGTCCACTTCATCCAGCCCGACACCGTGGTGCCGGAACCCGCAACCCCCAGGCGCTGAACCGATACGGCTACACGCGGAATGATCCACTCCGCTACGTAGATCGCAGCGGTCACATCCCGGAGGTTATCTACGATCCAAGCACAGATACGTACACGGTCAAGCTCGATATACAACTCTATGGACCTGGGGCTGGGGAGACAGTCGAGTGGCATGATTCGGAGACGGGTATCCGTGAACAAATCAGTGTAGCGGAGTACTACAAACGAGCAATTGAAGAGACGTGGAACGCTGGTGCCCCTGAGTACAGAGGATCGAAGGTGATTTTCGAGGTGAATGTTTTTGAGGCTGAGCCGGATCGTCCGCTCTCGTCCTATTTTCCTATTCTGGGGCCATGTGGGCGTGGAAAGCTGGAATCATTATGCCACCAGGCGGCGATGCGCCGAATATCATCTATGTTGCGGAGGGTAATTCTGAAATTGAGCACCCAAGCGTATTCCCACACATAGATTCAGAGCGGCTGTTCGATTGGGGATGCCCTTGGTTTGCGCAAATGGACGAAGGGGTGATCGTTCACGAATCTGTTCATCTGTTTGGCATATATGAGGACCGATATGGAGAGGATCTGAGACCTTTGCCTGGCTACGAGAACTACATCAGTGGAAACCCTAATGCCGTTTTTATCTCGCAACCTGCCCAGGCTGAGATAGACGAGATTATCGACTTGGCAGTAGATCGGGGACAGGTGCAGATATGGGGGGGAGATGAATAATGATCGAGCGATCATCGATGTGAGGAGGCAATTGACCATGTCCCAGAATCTGAAGGGCCTTGAACGCTACACTTACTTGAGTAGCAGCGATGCACCACTATCTGTCTCGAAACTGCGAAATTGCTTAGGCAATCCGCGATCACTGATTTTCCTGGGGTTTGGTTTGGCATTGTTGAGCGGGCTAATCGCAATTGCATGGTATGTGTTTGGCGCGGTTGACCAGACGCTGGATAGCAAGCTGGATCATTTAGCGTACCTGTGCAGGGTTCTCTTTCCCGTCACCATCGGCATCGAAAGTCTATCGTTGCTACTTATTACGCCTGCTATCGCAGTCATAGCTTTCGCTGATAGATGGAAGAGAGAGGCCGGTAGCCTCGTGCAGGGGAGGCCTGCTCATCGGCTCGTGGTCAAAGGGGTCGCTTCTGCTATGGCAAGAGCACTTCTCATACCTCTAACAGCGATACCGCTGGAGATTGTAGCGCTTCTTCCCCACGGTATTAGTATCACTGACACAAGAACCCTGTTATCGGAACAAGTAGTTTTCTTTGTCACTACATTGACCCTCTCAGCCGCAGGTTTGCTCTTTTCTTCAGCGCGTTCATGGTCGCGCTGGGCTGTGAAGACCTATGGCACGGTATTCCTTGTGACAACTGGCCCGCTTTTAGTCGCATTTCCCTTGCAGTTGCTTTTGCCTCCTGCCTTGACATCACCTACTAGATACCAGATGGCTTACCTGATCTGGCTCGCTTCTCCTATTCTCCTGAATCCCGTTGTTGCTGCTCTGTTGACTACAGAGCCGTCCCTGAACGTTTGGCGAACGGTATATGCTGATACAGGTCATCGACTCACGCTGGCTCCTTTCTGGTTCGTCTATACAGTGGTTAGTTTAGTCATAACAGCGATCTTTTTGCTGGTGACTGCACGACGACTGCACAGGCATACGGGTGAACATCAAAGCATAGAGAGTTGAGAAGTCACTTGCCGATTGATCTATGCCCGCCCTGCATTCTTTCCTGACAAACTGATTAGGGCCGATGTGTGACAAGGCATTGATTGTATTGCGGGCGAGTCATAGGAAGGGATTAGTTCCCACACGGATAAGGTGGGCAACGAGGTCGCTTCACCGAGCGCACCTTCACCGGCCAGGCGCTGGACAGCCGCACGGGGCTGATGTACTATCGGGCGCGGTGGTACGACCCGAAGCTGGGCCGCTTCATCCAGGCGGATACGGTGGTGCCGGAGGCGCATATGTGCAAAACCCACCTCTCCCCTATAGCGCCCCGGCGGGCCCACGGATTGGGGGCCACCGACATCGCTGCTTTGGCTTTCCTATGACGTTACACCTTTCGAATCAAGCTGGCTAAGGTTCACTGAGTTGAGGGCCTGATTGGATTCCGGGTAATTCGACTTTTCATCGGAGCACCTCTGAGCCCGCTTCGTCTGGTGGCAGCATTCGCCGGGAATTTATCCGGACAGGGCCCTTGCTGGTGGATCGAGGAAAAGGAATGATGACAACACGAGTTTGGTTTCAGATTACAGATTCATTGAAGCCCCATTTCTGTTTAGCTCCCGAACTTGGAGGGACATAAATGAGTAAAGGACATAACTGTACTTGGCTCTGTTTTTCTATGACCGTAGTTATGCTTGTTAACCTCGCTTGCCTCTGTCACGGTTGCGTATGGTGGCCCTCTGCCACGTCGAGCAAAGCGACTCCAGCAGACCTGGCTGGAACGTATACTTACGAATACGAAAACAGGACAGTCACAGTTCATTTCAACGCCGATGCCACATTCGAAATTGTGGGTTCTCCTTCTCTGTCTGGAACGGGCACTTGGGAAATCAGCGAAGGGGCCGAAATTGTTCTCAAGTATCAGGAGCCAAGCGTGTATGTGGCAAACCCCGGATGGTATGTAACTGGAGGTATATTGGGTGGGGGATTCTCAATTATCGGTGGTGAGGGAGATCCGGATACCTGGAATGGGCTAACTCGGGTGCCTTAGATATTGGATACAGTTGCAAACTTGCCGGGTGGCAAGCGATGAACACGGCCAGAACGGGCTGAGTGTGCAGGCCTTCGCCGATGTGAAATGGGATCTGGTGGGTGCCGGTGCTGTCGAGGGGCGGTAGTAGATGGTATGTCGTACGAACATTTGCCGAAGTAGTTTTTTAGGAGGCTACTATGTATCTTCCAGAGCTCTCTCCATATCCAAATAAGAAAGAGTATAGTTTACTGGGCACGTTGAGCATTGGCTGGCTTGATAGGTCTTATGCTTACCCGCAGGGTGAGGTGGAAGAAAAGTTCAGAAGGCGATTGCTTGCTTTTTGTCTGCATCCTGTAATACTGACTAGGGGATTTCATCGTTGTAATCTTTGTACTCCTCCGGCACGGATTTCTGTACACGTGGACAATCGGGAGATATACTTGGGTAGTGCTGAAATTCGAGTTTTCTATAGAGATAAGGTCTATGCAGCACCTGATTTGATATATCACTACATAGTTCTACATCGTTACCTTCCCCCTGAGGAGTTTATAGAAGCAGTATTAGCAGGCCCTTTACCCCATACTCGGCAGTATGAGGAGTTTAAGCGAAGGAAGAAAATCGATTGGTGGTGAAGAGCTTTTCCCTCCTAACCGTTGCACCAACTGGATACAACGATTACCCCTTTGCAAAGCGGCCAGACTTCGCCCTCTCAAAAGGCGGCAACGGGAGCATACGTGCTTGCTGAAAGCAGGGTTCACGTCGTATTGGCGGCTGGTGCAATAGTGTTAGCAAGTGCAGGCGGCAGGACGCTTCGTTGCGCGGATGCGCTCGTGCCGGGGGCGGGGAACCCGCAGGCGCTGAACCGGTATGCGTATGTGCTGAACAACCCGCTGAGGTACACGGATCCGAGTGGGCATTGTCCGTAGTGTATCACGATTGGAGTCGGGGCTATCATTGGGGCCGGTCTGTCTTATGGCGTCCAGGTCGCGGTAAACATCAGCCAGAACGGGCTGAGTGTGCAGGCCTTCACCGATGTGAACTGGGCTCAGGTGGGCACAGGGCTTGTCGCTGGCGCTGTAGGTGGGGCCACCTGCTATGTGAGTACGGCCATTGTGGCTGCTGCTACGGGCGCTACCGGGATCAGTTTGGAGAACATGGTATTTGAAGTAGGAGAATTGTGGTATGCGACGTGTACGAGCCAAATTCATCGTTTCAGAACCTTTTGAGGAGTTCGAAGCTTTATATGGATGGGTCTATCCCCCTTCGCTTTGGAAGCTATGGGTTTTCTGGTTTGAAGCAGAAGACGGAAGGCAATTTTGGCTCCCGGTTGGGGCCTACATCTCGCTTCGCCGCACCGGGAAAGTCTCCTCACGCTTCGGTGAAAAAGGAGATTTACGCTTCAGAGGAGTATGTCTTTTAGAAAAGGTTTGACGCGGCCCAGCAGGTACTGGAATGGCATGGCAGGCTAAGTGCCCATTGCATGGAGAATGTGATTAGCGGCTGCGAAGTAACGAAGGAGCTTGTAGCCCCAGCACAGATGACCACCGAAGCGGTGATATGTCATTCTCGAAGGACACCAGAATTCCTGTGGGAAGGGTTTCGCGTGCTATCAACTTGAGCAAATCGGCCTACCGGAACCTTCAGAAGAGGCAGATACATCGCATACCACGTGAGGAGTTACTTCCCTCACGCGCGCGAGTCTTTGGGGCAGGGAATATGCAGAGGGGATACCAAGCGCGGCATCGCCGTATGGAGGATCTGCGCCGGGAGTGAGGGGAGAGAGACTGGGAGTGTACGGCTACCAAGCTCGCTACTACGCCCCGGCGTTGGGGCGCTTCGTTGCGCGGATGCGCTCGTGCCGGAGCCGGGCAACCTGCAGGCGCTGGATAGCCCATCAGATGACAAAGCCCCCCGACCGCTTGGCCGGGGGCTTGACTGGCTGGGGCGGCAGGACTCGAACCTGCGATACACGGATTCAAAGTCCGTTGCCTTACCAACTTGGCCACGCCCCAGCATCGTCGGCATTGTACCACAGGCGGGGACATCTTCAAGAGACGCTGCTTGACATGCTCTCCGGGCGCGTTAAGCTCTACGATGCGAGGGTGTAACTTTTCGCCGTGGAGGTCTGTCGATGTCCTACAAAGCCGCATTCGTGCCCTGTGCAAGGCCGCCGACGATGCACATTCCCGACGGCTATCTCTCGCTTCCCGTGATCCTCGTCTGCTGGCTCGTGGCCGTCGCCGTGCTCGCCGTGGCCGTTCGACGCACCGCCCGCACGTTGGGTGAGCGGCAGGTGCCGATGATGAGCGTGATGGCCGCTTTCATCTTCGCCGCCCAGATGCTGAATTTCACTGTCGCCGGAGGGACTTCCGGCCACCTCATCGGCGGCGCATTGGCCGCGATGCTCCTCGGCCCGTGGGCGGCCATCCTCGTGATGACGACCGTCGTGGGGCTGCAGGCCGTCGTCTTTCAGGATGGCGGGCTGCTCACGATGGGGGCCAATCTCCTCAATATGGCCATCGTCGCGCCGCTGATCGGCTACGGCACGTGGCGCATCATCCGCAAGGTGAGCGCGGGCAAGCGATGGGGCCTCCTCGTGGGAGGCTTCGCCGCCGGATGGCTCTCCGTCGAGTGCGCCGCCGTGCTCTGCGCCATGCAGTTGGCGCTTTCCGGCACCTCACCTCTCTCCATCGTCCTGCCCGCGATGGGCTTTGTCCACGCCTTGATCGGTCTCGGCGAAGGAGTGATCACGGCGGCGGCTTATCTCTTCCTGGAGCGCAGTCTCTATCGCCCGCTTTCGCACCCGCAGGAGGCAGTGCAGTGAAGTGGCCGCGCTGGGTCTGGATAGGTTTGCTCGTGGCGTTGGGGCTGGCCGTGCTTTCGCCGCTCGCTTCGCCCTACCCCGACGGGCTGGAGCGCGTCGCCGAGGAGCAGGGCTTCAGCGGACGCGCCGACGATGCGCCCTACACGCTCCTTCCCGACTACACCATCCCCGGCATCGAAAACGAGACGCTTTCGACCATCCTCGCGGGCCTGGCGGGGACACTGCTCCTCTTTGCCGCGGGCAACGGGCTGACCTTCCTCCTGCGCCGCAAGGCGGAAGGGAGAGGCGAGCATCCGAATGCCTGAGATGGCCGAGTCCGACGGCACGAGCGGCCTCGACCCGCGTGCCCGCCTGCTGCTGACGCTTGGCTTCATCGTCGTCGTCACGGCGCTGCCGGATGGGGCGTGGGTCGAGATGGCGCTGCTGGCATCGAGCCTCCTCGTCGTCGCCGTCATCACGCGCACCGATTGGGCCTCGTTGCTCCGCCGCGTGGCGCTGCTCCTCCCCTTTGCCGCGCTCGCCGCGCTCTCCCTCCCCTTCACCACCGCCGGGGAGACGCTCCTGCGGGTCGGCCCCCTCCGCCTGACCGACCGGGGGATGCTCCGCTTCGCCGCGCTGATCGGCCGCACCCTCCTTTCCATCACCGCGGCCTCCCTCCTCGTCCGGCAGACGCCGATGCCGCAGCTTTTCCAGGCGCTGCAGAGCCTTGGCGTCCCGCGGCTGCTCGTGGCCATTGCCGCTTCGGCCTACCGCTACTCCTTCATCCTCGCCGAGGAGGCGGCGCGGATGGATCGGGCACGCCGCAGCCGCAGCGCCGACCTCCCATGCGGGCGGGGCCGCGGCCTGCGCTGGCTTTGGTGGCGGGCGCGGGGCCTGGGCGGGATGATCGGCATGCTCTTCCTGCGCAGCTACGAGCGCAGTGAGCGCATCTACCTGGCGATGGTCGCCCGCGGCTACGCGGGGACGTTGTACGCTCTGGAGCCGCCCGCTTGGCAGCGGCGCGATCTCTACGCGCTTGTCGGCGGCATGGCGGGGCTCCTCCTCTGCCTGCTGATGGGCGTGCGATGAGCGACTGGGCCATCCGCGTCCGTGAGTTGCGCTACGCCTACCCCGACGGGCGCGAGGCATTGCGCGGGCTGACGCTGACCGTCGCCCGCGGGGAAAAGGTCGCCCTCGTCGGGCCGAACGGGGCGGGGAAATCGACGTTCCTCCTCCATCTGAACGGCCTCCTGCGCGGCGAGGGCGTGGTGGAGGTGCTGGGGATGCCCGTCGTGGAGGCGAACTTCCCGCGCCTGCGTGCTCAGGTCGGGCTGGTCTTCCAGGACCCCGACGATCAGCTTTTCTCCCCCACCGTCTTCGACGACGTGGCCTTCGGCCCGCTCCATATGGGGCTGTCCGCGGAGGAGGTGCGCCGTCGGGCGAGGCAGGCGCTGGAGGCGGTGGGCATGCTGCACGCGGCCCATCGCATGCCCCATCACCTGAGCCTGGGCGAGCGGAAGCGGGTGGCCATTGCGACCGTCCTCGCCATGCGCCCCGAGTTGCTCCTCCTCGACGAGCCGACCGCCGGTCTCGACCCGCGTGCGCGGCGTTCCCTCATCGCCCTGCTGGGCACGCTGCCGCAGACCATCCTCGTCGCCACGCACGATATGCGGCTTGCCGCCGCGCTCTGTCGGCGGGCGGTGGTGATGGACGAGGGACTCATCGTCGCCGACGGCCCCGCCGATCGCCTGCTCACCGACGCGGCGCTGATGGAAGCGCACGGGCTGGAGGTTGCCTGCGAATGTTGAAGCGGGCTACGGGCAAAGCGGGGCGGTCTTGGCGAAGGTTACGGTCAGCGGCACCCCCGCCGCCGTGCCGGTGAAGGTGAGCCGCAGCGTGTGCGTGGGCACGGTCAGCGCGACATTGCCCGCCGTCGTCGTGAGACGGTAGCCGCTGCCTATGGGCACGATGTCCAGCGAGAGCGAGTTGTCGGGCGGGAGCGGCAGGCCGTCCAGTTGCGCGGCCTCGCTGCAGCGATTCTGCACCTCCAGCACGCCGCCGTTGCAGTTGTTCGCCGCCACGTCCAGGCAGCGCGCGGGGATCACCTGCAGATCGGTGATGATCGTCGTGCCCGCGCAGCCGCCCAGCGGAGCCGGGCCGAGCCGCTCGATGCAGCCGGGGGCGGGGCTGTCGTGGATGACCAGACAGGCGACGAGCAGGAGCATCACCCCCGCGAGGAGGAGCGGCCCTGTCGCCCGTCTCATCGGCGGATGACCTCGATCCCTCCCATCCACGGCTGCAGGACCTCCGGCACGAGGATGGAGCCGTCGGCTTGCTGGTAGTTCTCCATAATCGCGATCATCAGCCGCGGCAGGGCCAGCCCGGAGCCGTTGAGCGTGTGGACGTAGCGCGGCTTGCCCCCGCCGCTTGGTCGATAGCGGATGTTGGCCCGCCGTGCCTGGAAGCTCTCGACGTTGCTCAGCGAACTGACCTCCAGCCATTCCCCCTGTCCCGGTGCCCACAGTTCGATGTCGTAGGTCTTGGCGGAGGCGAAGCCGAGGTCGCCGGTGCAGATGGCGACGATGCGGTAGGGCAGCTTCAGCGCCTGGAGGAGCGCCTCGGCGTGGCCGACCATCGTCTCCAGCGCCTCGTAGCTTTCCTCCGGACGGGTGAACTTGTACATCTCCACCTTGTCGAACTGGTGGCCGCGCTTGATGCCGCGCACGTCGCGCCCGGCGCTCATCTTCTCGCGGCGGAAGCAGGGCGTGTAGGCGACGTAGGAAAGCGGCAGCATGCTCTCGTCGAGGATTTCGTCGCGGTGGAGGTTGGTCAGCGCCACCTCGGCGGTCGGCAGCAACCAGAGGTCCTCCTCCACGTCGTGGTAGAGGTTGTCGGCGAATTTGGGCAACTGCCCCGCGCCGACGAGCATCTCCTTGTGGACGACGAAGGGGGGGTAGATCTCCGTGTAGCCGTGCTCGCGCGTGTGGCGATCGAGCATCCAGAAGATGAGGGCGCGCTGCAATCGCGCTCCCGCGCCTTTGAGGATGTAGAAACGGCTCCCGGCCAGCTTGACGCCGCGCTCGAAGTCGAGGATGTCCAGTTCCGGCCCCAAGTCCCAGTGCGGCGCAGGCTCGAAGCCCTCGGCGGCGAAGTCGCGCCGCTCCCCCCAGGCACGCACGACGACGTTGTCGCGCTCGTCGGCTCCGACGGGGGTGCTTTCGTGGGGGATGTTGGGCAGCCAGAGGAGCTTGTCGCGGAAGGCCGCTTCCACCTCCCGCAGCGCCTTTTCCAGATCGGCGATCTGCTTGCCGACCTCCCGCATCGCGGCGATCTTTTCCTCGCGGGCGGCCTTGTCCTTCATCCGCCCGATCTCCCTGGAGACGCGGTTGCGCTCCGCCCGCAACGCCTCCACGCGGCGCAGGAGGGTGCGGCGGCGTTCGTCCAGCGCCAGCACCTCGTCAACCAGCGCCGGATCGTCCTGACGCAGGCGAAGCGCCTCGCGCACGCGCTCCGGCTCCCGACGAATCAGCTCGATGTCCAGCATAGGGCCTCCTTCTGTGGCGGTTCTTGTCCCGATTATGCCACCGCCCCGCCGCTTTGTCCAGTTCAGGCGAAATCCAGCCCCTTTTGGTGCATCGCGATCCCCTCCACCAGGCCGATCCCCAGGTAGGCGACGAAGAGCGAACTGCCGCCGCTGCTGATGAAGGGTATCGGCAGACCGGCCACCGGCAGGAGGCTGAGGTTCATCCCCACGTTGATGAGCAACTGGTAGAAGATGTAGGTGATGATGCCGACGGCGATCAACGTGCCGGTGAGGTCGGTCGCCCGCGCCGCGATGCGCAGCATCCGCCAGAGCAGGAGCAGGTAGAGGAAGAAGATCACCACCGCCCCGACGAACCCCAGCTCCTCGCAGATGACGGAGAAGATGAAGTCGGTATGGCGCACGCGCAGGAAGTGAAGCTGGCTCTGCGAACCGTGGAAAGGCCCCTTCCCCCACATCCCGCCGGAGCCGATGCTGATGCGGGCCTGCATCAGGTTGTACTGCGCCCACGGGTCGCGAGCCGGATTGAGGAAGTTGAAGATGCGGTTCTGCATATAGACCGGCAGGTGCGGCAGGAGCAGGGGCACGGAGGCCGCGCTGATGACCGTCAGCCCCACAAGGTAGAGCGGGTTCACCCCCGAGGCCAGCGCCATCGCACCCCAGACGGCCCCGTAGAGCGTCGCCGTGCTCAGGTTCGGCTGCTTGAAGACGAGGAAGGCGGCCAATCCCGCCATCCCCAGCGAGATGAGAAACTCCGCAAAGCCGGGGGGGCGGGGTGAGCGGCGGGCCAGAAGCCCGGCCAGGCTGATGATGAGGAGGATCAGCGCCGGAAAAGCCGGCTGGATGGAGATGCCGCCGATGAAGATGAAGCGGCGCACGTCGCCGATCTCGCTCCGACCGAAGATGAGCGTGAGGCCCAGCGTGATCAGCGTCAGGAAATAGATCGGCCACTGCAGACTTTCCAGCAGGTGATAGTCCACCGTGGCGACGAGGAAAAGCCCGGCCAGCCCGAGGACGGCGTAGAGGGCCTGCTTGCGCCACGCTCCGGCCAGACTTTCCACTCCCACCGTCGCACTGGCGATCATCACGATGCCGATGACCGTCAGCACGACGACGATGCTCAGCAGGAACCAGTCGAAGTCCCGCCAGCGAATTCTGCTCATCGCCTCCGCCGACGCGCCGTCTTCAGCGGAATATCCGCGACGAGCCGCGTCTCCGCCTCATCCTCGCTGAACTCGATCTTGACCTGCGCCGCGTCGATCTCCAGGTGCTTGGAGATGACGGCGATGATCTCGTCCTTCAGCACCTCCAGCATCCCCGGCTCGATGTTCGCGCGATCGTGGGCGAGAACCAGGCGCAGCCGCTGGGCGGCGACCTCCTTTTCGGACTTGCGGCGACGGCGAAAGAAGTTCCTCATCAGTCCCTCCTCAAGCGCCGCCGAAGAGCCGCTGCAGGAACGAAGGCCCCCGCAGATCCATAAAGGGCACCTTCTCCCCGACGAGACGGCGGCTGATGTTGCGATAGGCTTGTCCCGCCGACGAGCGCTTGTCCAGCACGACGGGCTGCCCGCGGTTGCTCGCCGAAAGGACGCTGCGATCCTCCGGCACGATGCCGATGAGGTCGATCGCCAGCAGATCGACGATCGAGGCCGGGTCGAGCATCTCGTTGCGGCGCACCAGTTCCGGCTTGATGCGGTTGACGATCAGCGAAGGCTCCGCCCGCCCGTAGGCTTCCAGCAGGCCGATGACACGGTCCGCATCCCGCACCGCCGAAACCTCCGGATTGGTCACGATGAGGACGCGGTCGGCGGGGCGCACGGCGTAGCGGAAGCCGTGCTCGATACCGGCGGGCGAGTCGATGAGGACGAAATCGGCCATCTCCGCCGCCTCGTAGGCGACGCGCTCCATATCCTCCTCGCTGATCGCCTCCTTGTTCCGCGTCTGCGCCGCGGGGAGCAGGCGGAGATGTTCCGGGAAGCGCTTGTCGCGCACCAGCGCCCGCCGCAGCGTCGTTCGTCCCTCGATGACGTTCACGATGTCGTAGACGATGCGGTTTTCCAACCCCAAGATGACGTCCAGATTGCGCAAGCCGATGTCGGCATCGATGCAGATGACCCGATAACCGAGTGCCGCCAGCCCCAGCCCGAGGTTGGCCGTCGTCGTCGTCTTGCCGACGCCGCCCTTCCCCGAAGAGATGGTGATGATCTTGCCTCTCATCTTACTTTCTCACCCTCCACGCCTCCACGATGATGCGATCCCCCTCTGCATAAGCCCGTTCGGGGCGCACGCGCCCGCGCCGCTGCTCCGGCGGCCGTCCGATCAGATCGGCGATGCGCAACTGCGCCGGATTGAGGTCGAGCGCCCAGATCATCGCCCCGCGATCACCGAAGGCTCCGGCGTGGACCAGGCCGCGCACGCGCCCCCAGACGAGCACATTCCCCCCGGCGACGAGTTCCGCGCCCGGATTGACGTCGCCGACCAGCGTTACGTCGCCGGGAAACTGCAGCCGCTGACCCGAACGCAGCGTTCGGCGCAGGAAGAGCGCGGCCCCGCCCGTCTCTTCCTCCTCGGCGGGCACCTGGGCGCGGATGCCGTGGGCACGCACCGTGCGGGCCGTCGCCTCGTCGCCGCCGAGGACGGCCCACAGCGTCAGGCCGTGCGCCTCGAGGAGCGCACGGAGCGCTTCCAGCGCCTCCGGCTCCACGCCGCGCCCCTCCAGTTCGACGACGACCTTGCCGCCGCGGAAGAAGCCCCGGCTCGCTTCCAGGTGCTCCTCCAGCGCCTGCAGCACCTCGTCCCACGGCCGTTGGCCGGGCCGCAGTCGCAGCCCTTCCGCCGTTCCCTTCAAACGAACCTTCGATGTTGCCACGGCCTGCATTATAGCACGGCCCGCCGGAGAACGAAGCGCTTCCCCGCCCGCGCAGCCTGTGGCTAATGATTTCTCACCGTCAGCGGCAGGTAGAGGCGGTGAAGCGGCGCGGGCAGGACCGCCAGGGCCGCGCCGAAGTGGTCGTTGTCCTCCGGGGCGACGAAGGGCAGGTTGTCCTGGTCGTAGAGGTCGTAGCGGGTGGAGCTGAACCCCTCAGGAGATGAGGTGTCGCCGTAGAAGACCAGCACCTCACCGTCGGCGGTCGCGCCGCCGGGGGCGATCGGCAGCCCCATCGCCAGGTCGTCGCAGCCGTCGCCGTCGAAGTCGCCTGCGGCGAGCGCGTAGCCCAGCTCCTGGTGTCCGTACTGCGCGGCGAACTTCGCGTTCTTCTCGTCGTCCAGCCCGATCTCCCCAAAGCCGAAGAGCACCTGCACCATCCCCGAATCCTGCTCCAGCCCGCTGTGATCCTCGAAGGGGATGCCGATGGCCAGGTCGTCCGCCTCGGCGTCGTCGAAGTCGCCCACGGCCAACGTGGTGCCGAACTGATCGCCCGTCTCGGAGTCGTCCTGCGGGGTCGAACTCTCCGGCGCGAGGATGATGTCCTGGTACCAAAGTTGCGCGTCGAGGGAGTCTATGTCGTACACCACGACGACCGCCCCGGCGTCGGTCGCCGAGCCGATCTCCCGCCCCGGAACGCCGATGGCAAGGTCGGGGTAGTGGTCGTGGTTGAAGTCGCCCGCCGCCAGGCTGTAACCGAACCGGTCGCCGTCCGCGCTGGTGCCCGTCCCGGTATCCGACTGGCTGAAGAGGCGGTAACTGATGCCCGAAGCGTCCTTGGCCGTGCCGTACATCACGGCGACGTTGCCGCCGCTGACGGTTGTCCCGTTGACCAACTCGCCGGGCGCACCGACGGCCAGGTCGTCGTAGCCGTCGCGGTCGAAGTCCGCACTCGCCAAGGCCCAGCCGAAGTGCCCGCCGACGTCGTCGTGCCCCGTCAGGTATTTGAAGGCCGCGTCGGTCCTCACCAGACCGTTGCGGCTGCCGTAGAGCACGGCGACCATACCGGCCTCGTCGGCCCCTTGTGCGCCGTAGGTGTCGAACCCCGGCGCGCCGACGGCCAGGTCGTCGTAGCCGTCGCCGTCGAAGTCGCCGACGGCCAGCGCCCAGCCGAAATGGTCATCGTCCCCGATGATCCATTCGGTGATGTCGCTGGCGAAGAGATACTGCCGGGTGAAGCCGTCCGCCGATCCGTAGAGGATGTTGACTGCCCCGGCGTGCGAGTAGGTATCGTTGCTTTCGTAGGGCACGCCGACGGCGATGTCGAAGTAGCCGTTGCCGTCGAAGTCGCCGCTGGCGATGGCGTAGCCGTAGTGGTCGTCGGCCTCGACGGTGCCGTCGCTGCCCGTCTGCGAGAAGAGTTCCAGGCCGGTGTTATCCAGCCCCACCCCCGACTCGCCGTGAATCAGGTTGAGCACCCCGGCGTCGGCGACACTGCCGACATCCTCATCCGGCACGCCGACGAGCAGCGCGTCGGCCCGCGTTACGTGCGGCGGGGGGAGCACCGCCAGCGCCCGGCCAAAGTGGTCGCCTTCCTCCGCGGCGGTGGGCGGCAGGTCGTTTTGGCTGTAGGTGACGGTGCGGGTCGCGCTGAAGCCGTTGGCCGTCGTGTCGTCGCCGTAGTGGATTATGACCTCGCCGTCCTCGCTCACGGTGCTGGAGGCGGTCGGCTTCCCGATGGCGAGGTCGTCGCGCCGGTCGCCGTCGAAATCTCCGGCGGCGAGTGCGTAACCCAATTCCTCGCTGCCGATGTTGCTGTCGAAGATCGCGCTCTTGGCATCGTCCAGACCGGAGGCGGTGGTGCCGAAGAGCACCTGCACCATCCCCGCGTCCGGGGTCAAACTGTCCTGGAAGGGGATGCCGATGGCGAGGTCGGCGTGGCCGTCGTGGTCGAAATCCCCCGCCGCCAGGCTGAAGCCGAACTGATCGCCCGCCTGGGAGTCGTTTTGCGGATCGCCGCTGCCGTCCAGGATGAGGTCTTGATACCACACCTGGGACTTGCTCGTGTCGAAGGTCAGCCCGCCGCTGTAGAGGATGTTGACCGCTCCGGCGTCGGCCACTGAGCCGATGTCCTCCCCCGGCGCGCCGATGGCGAGATCGGGGTAGCCGTCCGTGTCGAAGTCGCCGACTGCCAGGCTGTAGCCGAAGAGATCGCCGTCCTCGCTCACCCCCTGCCCGGTGCCCGATTGGGAGAACGTAACCCCGGCGACGGTGGCGGCGTCGCGGGTCGTGCCGTACATCACGGTGATGTTGCCGCCCGTCGCGCTCGTGCCGTTGGCGACTTCGCCCGGCGCACCGATGGCCAGGTCGTCGTAGCCGTCGCCGTCGAAGTCCGCGCTGGCCAAGGCCCAGCCGTAGTGCCCGCCGACGTCGTTCGTGCCGCTCAGGTTGTCGAAGGTGGCGGAGACTTTCTCCAGCCCGCCGCGATTGCCGTAGAGCACGACCACCAGCCCGGAGTCGGCATCGCCGCAGCAGTCGTAATCCGGCGCGCCGACGGCCAGGTCGTCGTAGCCGTCGCCGTCGAAGTCCCCGGCGGCCAGCGCCCAGCCGAAGTGATCGTCGTCGGCAAGCGTCAGGGTGGTGAGGGCATCGGCGGGCCAGAACGCCTGCCGCGTGAAGCCGCCCGCCCCGCCGTAGAGCACGTTGACCGCGCCGACGTTGACGTGGGTGCCGTCCTCGTAGGGCACGCCGACGGCGATGTCGAAGTAGCCGTCGGCGTTGAAGTCGCCGCTGGCGAGGGCGTAGCCGTAATGGTCGTAGGTCTCGCCCACCCCGGCGGAGGCACTCTGACCGTAGTATTCGGCAGTGGAGGTGGTCAGCCCCACGTCGCGGACGCCGTAGAGCAGGTCGATCACGCCCGCGTCGGCGATGGTGCCCGCGTCCTCGTCCGGCACGCCGACGATCAGCGCGGCGGCGGGGATGCTCTCGCTCGCGCTCCGCGCAGGGCGCGGACGGGCGGCGGAGCCGTGCGGAGGCCGGACGGCACTCAGCAGGACGATCAGAAACAGCGAAAAGAGGCCGAGCTTTTTCATCGTGTCGCTCCTGTGGTGAGATGGTCCGTCGTCCTTGGGGGCCGCGTGTGGTGAGGGCAAGGGCGATGGTGAGCATAGTGTAGCGCCATCCGCCCCTGCCGTCAACCGTGAGGGAAACTCGCAATGGACGAGTTACTCCCCGCATCCCAGGCCGATGTCGGCCACGTCCACGCCGGTGAGCACCATCGTGGACGCGCTGCCGTCGGCGGCCATCACCTTGATCTCGTGCTGGCCGGAGCCGCCGGGCCGTTCGAGCCACAGGGAGACGATGCGCCCGTCGGGCAGGACGCAGGGGGAGTTGTCGTTGCTGAATTGCGCGGCGACGAGTTGGGGCGAAGTCGCGCCGCCCGGCGGCAGGCGCCAGATCTGCTCGCCGTCCCAGTCCGCCTCGAAGATCAGACTGCCGTCGGGGGTGTAGTCCGGGTGGTGGAGGGCGTTTTGGTCGTCGCCGCCGGGGCCCTGGTCGGGGGTCAGTAGGACGCGGAAGCCGCTGCCGTCGGTCTGCACCTCGCACAAGGCGGTGCCCGCTCCGGCGTAGGGCGCGTCGCCGCAGTCGAAGGCGACGCGGCGGCCGTCGGCGGAGAGGGCCGGCTGGGCGTTGTAGGCGTAGGGGGAGTCGCCGGTCAACAGGGTGGGGGTGAGCCAGCGTCCGCCGTCGCGGGTGACGGCCCACAGGTCGCTGCCGTGCGGCCCGTCGCCGGAGGGATAGACGACGAGGTCGCCGCCGGAGGCTACCGCGCTGAAGCCATCGGCGTGGAGCACCGCCCCGCCCGCGCTGATGACCTCCGTCGCCGTCAGGCCGCTCGTCACCAGGGCCAGGCAGGGCCAGCCGGTGCAGCCGAAGCGGTCGGTGCTCAGGAGGAGCCACCGCCCGTCGGGGGAGATGTTCAGGAACTCGTCGTCGGTGCCGGGGGAGAGGCCGTCGAGGGCCGCGCTGATGTCCTCCGGTACAGCCCCGGCCTGCGCCGCGAGGCGGTAGAGATGGCCGCCGTCCGCGTCGGACAGGCGGTAGACGACGTGGCCGCCGGTCGCCGTCGGCGGGGCGGTGACGGTGAGCGTCAGCGGAGCCGCGCTGCTGTAGCCCCAGTAGGAGCCGCTCGGCAGCATCACCTCGAAGCTGGCGCTGGCATGCACGTTGACCGTGCCGGTCGCCGTCGCCCACAGGGTGAAGGTTACGCTATCGGTGTGGCCGGGGGAGAGCGCGAAGGAGTGGATGATCGGCGCGGGATGGGCGGGGCTGAGGACGGTCGTCGGCTCGAGGATGAGGCGATACTGGAT
>JALXBP010000077.1 GCA_026991395.1 Anaerolineae bacterium
CCGCTGCTCACTGCACCAGACGGAGGAAGATGCGGCGGAAGAGTTCGTCGAAGATGGGGTCGAGCTGTTCGGGACGGGGGGCGTGGCGGTGGATGCCGCCGGTCAGTTCGGCGATGTACTGCATCAGTTCGATGTCGGCCCCGTTGCCCAAGGTGATCGTGTAGATGATGATGCCGTTGTTCCGCGCCTGCATCGCGTAATAGACGACGCAATCTTTGGCGCTGTCGATGTAGCTGCTGCCGGTGTTGTACGGCCACAGGTCCTCATCGTCGCAACTCGGGTCGAGGTAGTTCGTCCCCTGATTGGCCTCGCCGTCGGTCATCACGATCATAATGTGGGCCGCACCCGGACGCCCGTAGTGGCCCGGCGTATTGCTCAACACATCGATGCCGTGGGCGATGCCATGGGCGATGTTCGTCGAGCCGCCGGCGTGCGTGTTGTCGAGCGACTGGATGACGGTTGCATCGATGACGCTCTCGGTGCAGGCGGTCGTTCCCAGCCGCCGCACGCACTGCAGTTCGGAATTGGTGGTCGCGTAGCTGGAATAGCTCACATAGCCGATCTGGTCTTTGCTCGGATCGAGGCGGGAAACGAAGTTCTTGGCCGCCTCGACCGCGCCGCGGATAGGCTGCTCATCGTCATAGATGTCGTCCAAATAGCGGTAGGGCTGCGGGGCCATATCCGCCGTACAGACCGGACGGTGGGGATCGCTGGGGCTCGGCGAACCACCGTAACGGGCATCACAAGGATCGCAGGCCCAATCGGTGCGGTTGTTATCGACGTGTGTCGTATTCCGCACGGAGGAGGGTGGCGTGCCGGAGTAATCGGTGATGATGATGCGATCGACATCGAAGGAAACGCCGCCGCCCCACAGGTTGAGCGTGTAGGTGCGCCCGCTTTGCAGGTACTGGGCACATGGGGCCGAAGCGCCATCACCGCATCCCAGCCTGATCCACTCCCACTTGTAAGGCAGGGCACCGTTGTAGTACCCGCCATTGTCGGAGGTACGCCCGGCACCGATGGGCGAGCCGTCCAGCCCCCAGTAAACATAACGCGCACTGCTGTTATCGCCGCCCTCACCGCGAATCCAGAAGTACCAGTTGCCGGAGGAAGGCACGGTGAACTTGTAGTCCACACGCGGGGCAGGGTATGGCCCACCCAAGGCCAAGGCTCGCGGATCACGGCTGCACATCCCGTCTGTCGTCAGATCGTGCCAGTTACACGGAATGCCCAAGCCATCCGCACCGAAGGCCGTGCGCTCCGGCATGTAGGAGATGTAAGCGCCGAGGACGTCGCGGCCATAGGCATGGGCGTTGCCCATGTAATACGGCGCTTGAGGGCCGTTGCGCTCCAGGACCCAATAAGTGTAGCCGGGTGTGTAAAGGGAACGGTTGTAGGGATTGGACAAGTAGCCGTAATCTTCCGCCTCGATGACGATGTAGTCGTTGCCGTAGTAGGTGAGCGGCCCGTTCCCCTCGCATTGGTCAGGCTGGCCGTTCAGATCACCGTCCCAGAGGAGCGGGAAGCGGTTGCCGTCCGGATAGTCCAGCGAGGGATTCGGCGTCCAGCAGCCGTAGCAGAGCGTGTCGAACTCCATCGAGCCGGATTTGTCGAAAACGAGCACCATATCCAGGTTGCTGATATTCTCTGCCACCGCGCTGGCGTGGACGGGGATGTCGCCAAAGCCGAAGAGCTTCATAAAGTAGATGGGAGCTTTCTGGGTTACCTCAACACGGATGCGATCCGCCGATTCCGTAGAACCGGAGAGATCGCGGTAGTCCGCCGTATTCAGGATGATGACCCTGTCGGCTGCATCGCGCGACGGCCCCCAGATGTAACTGCCGTTGATCTCCAGACGCACGTTCGGGTCTGTGCAGGTGTACAGCGAGGGTGTCACGACACTCACGCTGCAGCCATAGCCGTTATCCTCCAGGTACTGCAAGGCCGAAAGGTGCGACGCCGGTTCGAGCGGCAACTCGGGAGCAGCGGCCAATGCCGCCGCATCGACCGCTCGCTGGACACGGATACGCTCGACATAGACGATACCCAAATCGATGGCCAATCCCACAAAGGCCATCAAGGTCATAATGGCCACAGCAACGATGATCAGGCTCTGGCCTCGCTCGCGCTGATGCGCTCGTTCGTTTATCATAGCTAAACCTCCTCTAATGCTGGCGATCGAGGGAAACCCGCACCGTCGAAGCGAGATAGAAGTTGACGGGATCGTGCAAGCCCAACCATCCGGCGACTTTGGGCATCAACAGATGGTGAGCGAAAAAGGTCTCGACGACGATCACCTGCACGCTGGTTACCTCGTAATCATTCGCCGCCCGATAAGCATTGACCTTCACCTGATAGGCGTCATGGTCTATCACGAACGCCGGATCGATCCGGCTGTAAGCATTCACGTTGGCCGAGGTCAACGCCACAGGCGTCCCGTCAACATAGACGGTACCGCTGAAAGCGCGTGTTGTCAGCAGCGGATCGATGACGCCACTTTCGTTACTGTAGAAATGCGTGATGATGATGCCGAAATTGGCATCCGGCCCCATCGTTTCCAGCTCGACGTTGCCGTCCCCCGAGCTGACAATGCGCTCCATAACCGCGTTATCGTCAAAGCGGCCCCGCGAGGCCAGCCGCGCCCCTTCACGGTTGGCCGCCGTGAAGGTCAGGTAGTCGTAGAGCGCACTCCCCAACTCCGCAATTCCCAGAAAGAGCATGATGAGGAAGGGAAGAACCAGCGCGAATTCCACCAAACTCTGGCCTCGTTCCCTCCTCGAGCCTAAGATCGTCTTCTCGTTCATCGTGTTACCCTCTTCTCATCGAACTAAGGTGCTTCGGGCGCATCAATGATCGCACCATTATCCGCCCTGAGATACCAGCTATCGAGAACCGTCCCTTCCGTGCCGAGACAGATCAGCTTCCAGACAGGATAGCCGCTCTTCTCCTGCCGCAAGGTCAAAATGACTTTTGTCGCCTCCATCGCCGTCCACTGGTGTCCGCCCCTCGCCTGCCACCACGAGAGCAGCACCGCGGAGGCATCCTCCTTCCACGCCTCATCGCCAATCAGGCGCGGCGGATAGAGCACGCCTTGCTCACGCAGCACCCTGATTTCCGAAGGGGACACCAAGACACTGACCAGCCGCTCCCGCTTGGCCGAGTAGAGGATAAAGCTCCAACCCGGTGATTGCTGTGCAACGACATCGATGGTCAGGTTGGCGCTCACCAGCCGATAGTCCGCAGCCCATTCCGACGCCCACGGCTTGAGCGCCTCATAGGCCGCCAGCGCCGAGGGCAATCGGTTCAGCGGTGTGGGAAGCGCAGCGACGGCCACGTCGCCCTGTCTCCCCGAAACAGGCTCATAGCCGCGCAGCCACCCGATCCCCACCGCGATGAGAACGGCCATCGAGAGCAGGCTCAGTCCCAACAACAGCATTCGATTCTTCATCGTCGCCTCACTCAGCTACCGCGCACAATGAGCGGCAGGGCGATCTTGTAGGGATAAGGGTCCTCGTTGCCCCCTCCACCACTCTGCGGCGGAACGAAAGCCTCGTCGAAGTAGGTGTAATAGATACGATAACGTTGTTCACCGTTGACGTCATCACTGCGCATAAGCAGGATGTGGAAGCCTCCCTGCGGTTCGGCCTCCAAGGGCGCGGCGGCCATATCGGGGATGAAACGGGCGTCGGTATGATCGCCGGAGAACCACCCTCGATCCTGCCAGACGGTGAACTTCCCCTGATCGATGGAAGGGGAATAGCCCCACGTCGTGGTGATGGCGGAGGGCCAGTAGTGCGCGTCGGAGCCGCCCAGCGTGGCGGAGACGATCTGCCAGGCGACGAAGAGGCCCCCATCCGGCGAGATAACGGCCGTCGGGCGCAGATACGGGCCGTACTCGATGCCCTCGTCGTCCGTGCCGACATACTTGTAGCTATAGGAGCCGAAATCGACGCGGTTGTTGCTGATCACCTCGTAGGGCGGCACGTTGTTGTTGGCCTGGATGGCAAAATCACCGCCGCTTCTCCCTGACATACGGTAGATGAGCGCAAAAAGCTCGCACGGCGGGTTGGGGTCCAAAGAGACACACTGATTCCACACCAGCGCGACCGTATCCCCTTTCGCCGCAATCGTCGGGCGAGGATGGGTCTTGTTCGATGTCTGATCGACATAGAGCGTCTCGTCGCCACACACGATGGTGCCGCCCTCCACCGCATTGTCCAGGCAACGGCGATAGTACACATCACCATCATAATCCGAGACGTCGGAAGTCGGAGCCTTGTGGAACCCCCACGTGAAGTGGACATAGCCCTGATAGGGAGCCGTCAGCGAGCGGCTCCAGGCAATCCGCGGATGGTAGGCTCTTCGCAAGTCGCTGCTATCCGTGAGTTCCACGCCCACGTCCCACGTGCCGCTCAGCGGACGTGTGTACCAGATGTCGCTCACATCGTTGACATCGTTCCCCAGGCCCGTGCGGCGGCTGTACACGACATGCGGCACGCCATCATCGCTCACGGTGATGGCCGCCTCCAACAGTTGCATAGCCGAGGCAGAGGCGGCCACATCCTGCCGGATGAGCGCGCTGGCCGTGCGGCTGCCCGTGCTCATATCGTAGGCGACGTAGCGTAATGTCGTCGTTACGGGATAGTCGCCGCCCGTGGCAGGCAGGATGCGCGTTACGGCCAAAACGTGTGCCGTCGTCCCCTCGACGGCTACGTCGGCATGCGTCGCCATTTCATTCGGCAGGAGAAGGCCCTGGAGAGGATCGACCGCGCTCCCCCACCCCGCCGCCTGCGTGATGACGTGCGCCCAGCGCAAACGCACATCGCCGCCGGAGGCACAGCCTTCGCCCAGCGAGCGCCGCTGCACCCAGACCGCGGCAACGTAGTGCCGACCGGATACGGCGTCGTAGGCTCCACTGTCGATGTGCGGTTCGACCGCATCGCAGGAGGCAGCAGGATCGGAAAGCAGCAAGTCCACCACGGTGGGGGTCTCATCCTCCGCATAGGCAGCACCGAGCGCCAGCCAGGCTATGGCCAAGAGCGTAACCGCCAGCCCTATCGCCAAGGTTGCTCCTCGCTTGTGTCCCATCACACCCTCAGTTCAGCAGCAGATTCACGTTGTCGTTGCGTTCGTCCGCGCCCACGGTAACTTCCGTCGTCGCGTAACGCACTTCACCGTTGACGATGGCCTGGGCATAGACGATGTAAGTGCCCGGCGGGATGTTGTAGAAGTGATAGGTGCCATCCTGGATGGAGCGGGTGCGATAGACCTCGCCGCCGCGGGCATAGGCCCACACATCGGCTCCAGGGACGGGCGTGAAGATGCTCTGCTCGTTCAGCGTCGTGATCAGCCCGCCGAAGGTCGCCGTCCCGGGCACAGGATCGGGGATTGGCCACCG
>JALXBP010000078.1 GCA_026991395.1 Anaerolineae bacterium
CCCCCCCGTCGGGCCACCGGCGACGATCCGCCGCCGCGCCCACACCATCGCCGACAAAAGCCAGGTCGTCCTGCGGCTTGGCTGGCTCGGCCCCGCCCGCTCCGCGGAGGACTTCCTCGCCGCCCACCTCGCCAACACCATCTTGGGCGTCTTCGGGATGATGGGGCGGCTGGGCAAGCGCGTGCGCGAGGAAAACGGCCTGGCCTACTACGTGTACAGCCATCTGGGCGGCGGCATCGCCCCCTCGCCCTGGCAGGTCATCGCCGGTGTCGATCCGGCCAACGTCGAAAAGGCGGTGCGCCTCATCGTCGAGGAATGCCGTCGCTTCCTGGAGGAGCCGATCCCCGACGAGGAGATCGCCGAGAGCCAGGCCTACCTGGTCGGCAGCCTGCCCCTTTCGCTGGAGACGAACGAAGGGGTCGCCAACACCCTCACCTACATCGAGCGCTTCCGGCTCGGACTGGACTACCTGCAGCGCTACCCCGCCCTGATCCAGGCCCTGGATGCGGAGGCGGTCCAGGCCGCCGCACGCCACTACCTCGACCCCGACCGCTACGTCCTCGCCCTCGCCGGGCCTCTCTCCTGAGGGACGATGCTCGCCGTCGGCGTCGATCTCGTGGCCATCGCGCGCATCGAACGCCTGCTGGCGCGCTACGGCGACCGCTTCCTCCGGCGGCTCTGCACCCCGGCGGAGCTTGCCGAACCGACCGCACGACGGGCGGAGACGGCAGCCGCCCGCTTCGCCGCCAAGGAGGCCGCCGCCAAGGCGCTCGGCTTCGGGATGCGCTTCCTGGCGGCGGAGGGCGTGAGCCTGCACGAGATCGAGGTGCTCCACGATGCCCGCGGGCGTCCCCACCTGCGGTTGAGCGGGAAAGCGGCGGCCCAGGCCCGCGCCGTCGGCCTGCGCGAATGGAGCCTCAGCCTGAGCCACGAAGCCGGGCTGGCCGTAGCCTTCGTCGTCGCGCTGGGCTGACCGCCTGCCCCTCCCTCACCGCCCCCGTCGAGACGAACTATCGGCTTGCGCGGCGGAAAAGTATGTTACAATAGGCCAACTTTACCGTCGCAGGCGAAGGAGGCAGAGGTATGAGTCAGCAGCGAACCGCGTGGCACGCTATGACCGTCGAGGAAGTGCTCGCACGACTGGGCAGCGATGCCGAAAAGGGGCTTGCCGAAGTCGAGGCACGCAGACGGCTCGCCGAGTACGGCCCTAACGAACTGCAGGAAAAACCTCCCATCTCCTTCTGGGAGCGGCTGCTCGAACAGTTGAAGGGCTTCGTCGTCATCATCCTCCTCGTCGCCGCCGTCATCTCGGCGCTGATGGGGGACTGGATAGAAGCGGCGGCGATTATGGCGATCGTCGTCCTCAACGCGGCCATCGGCGTCATCCAGGAAAGCAAGGCCGAAGAGGCCCTCGCGGCGCTGAAGAAGATGGCTGCGCCCGATGCCCACGTCATCCGCGACGGCCACCGGCTGACCATCCCCGCCCGCGAACTGGTGCCCGGCGACATCGTCCTCCTGGAGGCGGGCAACGTCATCCCCGCCGACGTGCGCCTCATCGAGACGATCAACCTCAAGGTGGACGAAGCCTCGCTGACCGGCGAATCGCTGCCGGTCGGCAAACGGGCGGATGTCGTCCTCCCCCCCGACACGCCGTTAGGCGACCGGCGCAACGTCGCCTTTATGAGCACGATGGTAACCTATGGGCGCGGCAAGGGCATCGTCGTCGCCACGGGGATGCAGACGGAGATCGGCCTCATCGCCGAGATGATCCAGTCCTTCGAGGAGGAGATCACCCCGCTGCAACGCAAGCTGGATGACCTGGGGCGCGTGCTGGGGATCGGCAGCCTGGCGATCTGCGGCCTCGTCTTCGTCGTCGGCGTCCTGCGCCCCCTGCTGCTGGGACAACCGGTAACGCTGCAGGACGTGGCCGACTTCTTTATGGTCTCCGTCAGCCTGGCGATTGCCGCCGTCCCCGAAGGCTTGCCCGCCGTCGTGACCATCTGCCTGGCCTTGGGGATGCGGCGGATGGTGCAGCGGCATGCCCTCATCCGCCGCCTGCCCGCCGTGGAGACGCTCGGCTCGGCGACGATCATCTGCTCCGACAAGACGGGGACGCTGACGCAGAGCGAGATGACGGCCACCCACCTCTGGGCCGACGGGCACAGCTACGAAATCAGCGGGCGGGGGTACGTACCGGAAGGCGACTTCCACCACAACGGCGAGCCGATCTCCCCCCGCGAGGATGCCCTCATCCACCAGGCGTTGCTGACGGGGTTGCTCTGCAACGATGCGCTGCTGGAGGAAGCGGAGGGCGGCGGCTACCGCATGGTCGGCGATCCCACCGAGGGGGCGCTCGTCGTCGCCGCGGCCAAGGCCGGCCTGCGGCGCGCGGAGGTCGCCCGCTCGCTCCCGCGCGTCGGTGAGATCCCCTTCGACTCGGCACGCAAGATGATGACGACCATCCACCGCGTCGGAGAGGAGCTTCCGGTCCCCGTCGGCGCGCCCTACGTGGCGCTGGTCAAGGGCGCGCCGGACTTCGTGCTGGAAAAGAGCCGCTACCGGCTCACGCGCGAGGGCGTCGTGGCCCTGACGGAGGAGGACCGCGAGGCCATCCTGGAAGCCAACCGCGCGATGGCCTCGCAGGCGCTGCGCGTCCTCGGCTTGGCCTACCGCCCGCTGGAGGCGGTGGAGGAGGAGCCGAAGCCGGAGACGGTGGAGCGCGACCTCATCTTCATCGGCCTCGTCGGGATGATCGACCCCGCCCGCCGCGAGGTCATCCCCGCCGTGGCGAAGGCGCGCCGCGCCGGGCTGCGCACGGTGATGGTTACCGGCGATTACGCCGACACCGCCGCCGCCATCGCCCGCGAGATCGGCATCCTCCGGCCCGAAGGGCGCGTCCTTTCCGGCAGGGAGTTGGAGGCGATGAGCGACGACGAACTCGCCGCCATCATCGACGAGGTCGATGTCTTCGCCCGCGTCGCCCCCCACCACAAGGTGCGCATCGTCGAGGCGCTGCGCAAGAAGGGGCACATCGTGGCCATGACCGGCGACGGGGTCAACGACGCCCCGGCGCTCAAGCGGGCGGACATCGGCGTGGCGATGGGGATCACGGGGACGGACGTCTCCAAGCAGACGGCGGATATGGTGCTCACCGACGACAACTACGTTTCGATCGTCAGCGCCATCGAGGAGGGGCGGAGCATCTACTCCAACATCCGCAAGTTCGTCTACTACCTGCTCTCGTGCAACCTGGCGGAGATCGCCGTCATCTTCATCGCGACGCTTGTCGGCTGGCCGGTGCCGCTGACGGCGATCCAGCTTCTCTGGCTCAACCTGCTCAGCGACGGGGCACCGGCGCTGGCGCTCGGCCTGGAGGAAGGCGACCCCGACCTGATGGATCGCCCGCCGCGTCCTCCCGACGAGCCGGTCATCAACCGCGAGATGGCGCTCGGCGTCATCGTGCAGACGATCGCCATCACGACGACGGTGCTCATCGCCTACTGGCGCGGTCTCCACTGGGAGCACCTCAGCGGCCAGCAGGCGACGACGACGGCGGAGACGATGGCCTTCGTCACGCTCGTCCTTTCGGAACTGCTGCGGGCTTACACGGCCCGTTCGGAACGCTATCCCATCCTGCAATTGGGGCTTTTCAGCAACAAGTGGATGCAGTACGCGGTCGGCTTCTCCGTCGCCCTCCTCCTCCTCGTCGTCTACGTGCCCTTCCTGCGCCCCATCTTCAACACCGTTCCGCTCACCTGGACGCACTGGCGGCTGCTCATCCCCCTCATCCTCATCCCCTCCATCGCCGCCGAACTGCAGAAGTGGTGGACTTTCCGCGCTCAGGCGGCGCAGGGCTAAATCCGGCATACGAAAAGAGGGCATCTCCTCCGGAGATGCCCTCTTCGTCGTTCCGAGTTCAATCGGCGGCGAGGAGCTGGCGCACGATCTGATTGACGCGGCGGCCATCGGCCTTGCCGCGCAGTTGCGGCATCAGGAGGCGCATCACCTTGCCCATATCGGCGGGCGAGGCAGCCCCCACTTCGGCGATGGCCTTGCGGGCCGCCTCGGTGATCGCCTCGTCGTCCATCAGCGCGGGCAGGTAGGCCCGCAGGACCTCCAGTTCGGCACTGTCGGCGGCGACGAGGTCATCGCGCCCGGCGCGACGGATCATCTCCAGGGCCTCCTCGCGTTTCTTGACCTCCTTGCGGATGAGGGCAATGACGGCCTCATCGTCGAGCGTGCGCCCTTCGGCCTCGGCCATCTGCACGGCAAGCAGGACCATCCGCAAGGCGGCCTTGCGCCGCTCATCGCGGGCGCGGATGGCCTCCTGCAAGTCCCGCTGCAACCGCTCGCGCAGGTTCATCGCCCTTTAGTAACGACGGCGCAGGTCTTTGAGCGTCGTGCGACGGCTCTTGCGCAGCTTCGCGGCCCGCTTCCGCTTGCGCACGATGCTGGGCTGCTCGTAGTAGCGGCGCTTGCGGATCTCGGACAGGATACGGTCGTTCTGCACCTTCTTCTTGAAGCGGCGCAACAAGGAGTCGAAGGACTCATTATCACCGGCAACCACGTAGGTCAAAGCTCTCCCTCCCTTCGTTACCCCCGGCCTGGCCGGGTAGGAATATCGCCGAAACGAAGCGATTATAGCTGCTCAGGGGAAGGTGTCAAGTTCAGGGGACGATGACGAGGGTCAGCGGGGCATCGTAGACGCGGAAGCTCTCGTCGAGACGGGGCAGCCGCCAGGCCCATCGCCGCCCGCAGCGCTCGGCCAGGGGGAGGGGCGGGTCGAGGCCGGCATCACGAAGCGGGTCGTCGGTGAGCGCGAGCGGCCCCAGGTGCGGGCAGCGGGCGAAGATGCGCACCTCACGCCGATCGAGGAGCCGCGCGTACTGGCGGCGGAGATCGTCCTCCCTCACGGCGGCTCCGTAGTTGCGGCGGCTGGCGATGACGATCACGGAGGCTTCCAGGGCGGCGCGGCGCTCCTCGCTCCGATGGGGGGAGAAGGGGACGAAGTCGATGGAGCGCCCCTCGCAGGTGGGGAGGGGCAGGGGAAGCGGGTGATCCCAGCGCTCCACGGCGACCTTGTCCCCCGGCAGCAGGGCCGCACAGAGCCAACGCGAGGCGGTGATCCAGGGGTGTGGAGCGTCGTACAACGCAAGCTGCGCGCCGCCCTCCAGCAGGGCGACGACCAGCGTGGGCACGAGGAGCCAGTAACGCCATCGGCGAGCACATCGGCGCAGGAGCAGCCAAGCCACCCATCCCGTCCAGGCCGGGTAGAGCGGGAGCAGGTAGCGGGGGAACTTGACGAAGAGCACCCCCGTCGCAAGAAAGCCGCCCGCCGTCCACCACGCCGCCCAGCGCGGCCATCCGCGTCCCTTCAGCCCCGCCCCCCCCC
>JALXBP010000079.1 GCA_026991395.1 Anaerolineae bacterium
GAGCCCCCTGGGAGAGTAGGTCATCGCCAAGAGGCTCTCCCTTTTCCCACCCACCCACCTACCCCCCCCACTACCGCTACGGGAAAACATCCCCCGGCGTCGGCGCGGCACGGTCGCGAAAGTCGCGGCTGCAATCATCGGTGTCGATCTCCGGCGGATGGCGCTCCAGCGAGTGCGTGTAGTAGCTCACGCCGGGATGGGCGACGACGGCTGGATAGGTCGCCGTTCCCCAGACGACGACATCCACCGGGCGATAGGCGGCATCGAGCAGCAGAACCTGGTCGCCCCCGTTAGCCAGTACCCAGTCCCCGCGGCCCCACAGGGGGTCCTTGGTGAGGTTGGGCACGACCGAGCTTTCCTCGATCTCGAAGTCGGCCTGCGGCATCACGGCCCCGTTGTACGCAATGAGCATCACCCCGTGCGGGGGGAGCGTCGTCCCTGCAGGGAAGATGTACATCCCCTCATAGCGATCGGCACCCTCGGCGTCGCCCAGGCGATAGCCCCCCAGATCGATGGCCTGCGCCGTAGGATTGTAGAGTTCCACCCATTCCCGGTTGGGATCGGAGGTGGCGTAGTAAACTTCGCTGATGAGCAGATGATCGGCGGGCGGGATGTAGCGATGCATCACCAGGGGGAGATAGAGCGGCTGGCCGTACTGCCAGTCCCCGCGGAAAAGCTCGTGCAAGTAGGCGTAGACGGCTTCGTCGTGAAGCTGCAGGGCGACCTCGCGGTTGAGCTTGCTGGAAGCCTCGCTGCCGTTGATCGAACCGATGTGCACATAGCCGCCATCGTGCAGGTGGACGAGAACCATCTTGTTGTGGATGCCATACTGCGTGGGGTCGGCGGCGGCAGCCTGCATATCGAGTCCCTCCGCCGCGGCCAGGGCATTGATGGCGGCCACCGTCTCCGTGTAGGCGGTAGCCGCATAGTCCTGCCCAAAGGTGCCGTTGTTGAGCAGGATGCGCACCCTCGCCCCGCGCCTCGCCGCGGCGACATAGGCTTCCAGCCGCAGGTTGGGAGCCGGGCCGTCGTCGTTATCCCAATTGGCCGCCTCGTACATCTGCTCTACCTCGACGAGATCGCCCTCGCCCGCCCGCGCAATCAGACCGAGGAGGGCGTCGCTGTGGCGTAACGCCGCCTCCGGAGCGCTGAAAAGCTCGAAGCCCACCGTGCCGCTGACCACGAGAGGGCGGCTGATGCGGACGGTGTACGTCGTGCCATCCGGGACGCTCCAGTCCATCGGGAGACGCGGCTCGCCGTAGCGGGGATCGCTTGGGTCGCTGTTCCAGCGCAGGATGTCGTTGTGATGGACGGGATCGCAGTCGAGCGCGAAGAGGCGCGCGGCGCGCTGGACGACGGAGACGGCATTCGTGGCGATGACGACGCCGCGCGAGCCGTAGGTGCCGTCGCTCTTCTCGTCGGCAGGCATGCTGCTGTTCGTGAAGTTCTGGCTGGAGACGAGGAGCCATTCCCCATCGACGATGAGCAGCTTGGCGTGCAGGTAGGCGTAGCGATTGAAGATGCCCTCGTCCGGGTCGTGGATCATAAAGTAGCACCGACCGCCCGCGGCCTCCAGGAGCTTGCAGGCGGCCAACTCCTGTTGCCAGCGCGGATCGTCGTCGGCAAGCCCGACCGGACCACCCTCCAGCAGCACCGTCACGGAAACGCCCTCCGTCGCCTTGGTGATCAGCGTGCTGATGACGAGAGGATGGCGCAGAGTATAGCTTTCCAGCGAGATCGTGCGGCGGGCGCGGACGAGGGTCTGCGAGACGACGGTGAAGGCGTTGTCCGGCGCGATGCCGACGATAACCGTCGCGGGCGTCGTGGCCGAAAGCGGCCAGAAGAGAGGCTCCATATCCCACCCCGGATAGCGGACCCGGCGGCCCTCCTCGGCATCATTCGGCGTCTGGAGCCAATCGTCGGCGCTGTCGCTATCGGCGGCGGGCAGCCCGCTCTGCTCGTCGGGAATGCGGGTGATGATCTGCCCCTCCTCGCGGCCAACGGCGGCGGGCGTGATCGCCGCTCCCTGCCAGCCAGGGACGGCAATCGTCCCGGTCCCGAAAACAAGCGTATCGATCACCTCGTCATCGTCGTCGAGGAGCAACACCTCATCCCCGCCGTTGGCGAAGCCGGGCCAGCTATCCGGAACGACGTCGGCCTCGAAGCCGAAGCTCGCGGCGAAAGCCGAAGCCTCTCGCGCGATCCATAGCCCGCCCCGCGCGGGAAGGGAGAGCGCGGGTAGCGCGGCGCAGCTTGCCGGGCCGTTGTTCCACTTGCACAGTGACCAGCCCGTCAGCGTGATGGGCGAACGGCCCAGATTGACGAGGCGGACGGCCTCATCGAGATCGCCGCCCGCGTAGCCGTCGTAGAGCACCGCGTCGATGAGGACGGGGAGGTTCCGCGTCGTCCAGGCGGCGCTGTTGTCCGTCGAGTCGCTCTCCGTCGTCGCCGAGGTCGCCGTCAAGCGGTTGGTCAGCCGCCCGACGAACCCCGCGTCCAGACGGGTGGTCAGCGTGACGATCTCCGCCGTGCCCGTGGCCATCGAGGCCCACGTCCAGGTGAGCAGAGGGCCGTCGAGATGGGGCGCGGGCGTCGCCGTGATGAAGTCGAGCGCCGCGGGCAGCACATCGGTGAGGACGACGCCCTCCGCGGTGATGAGGCCGGTATTGCTCACCATCAACCGATAGGTGATCGTCGCCCCTGCCGTGGCCGTAACGGGGCCGCGCTTGCTCACCGCGAGGTTGCAGGTCGGCTGCGCCCCGCAGGCCGCCGAGTTGCGGGCCTTGGGGGTACCGTTGATCGGGCTACCGTCGGCGTCGATACCGTTGCGATGCACGCCGTCATTGGTCGCCCAGTTGTCCGCCGCGTCCGCCCCCGCCGGATCGATGCGCTCCATCGCGGCCTTGCTCGCGTTGTCGCCCGCGGGCCAGTCCCCGCCGTCGCCGTTGGCACTGTCGATGAGCCGACCGTCCCCGTCGTAGAGACGCAGGCCATCGTCGCTGTTGCCCAGCGAACCGCTGAAAATCTGATCGGCGGGAATGTCCGCAACCGTCGAATCGTCGCTGCGTTCCAGCAGGAAGTAGCCGTGGGCGGAGATCACCCCGCTGAGGGAAATGTCGGGCGAGCCGTCGAGGGCGGTAAGCCGCCACCCGCTCAGGTCGATGGGCGCATCGGTCGTGTTGTAGAGTTCGATCCACTCGTCGGAGAGGCTGGCCGATGTCCCCATCCACGCCACCTCGTTGATGACGACATCGCCGACCGCCGCTCCGGGCCGACTCAGGGCCGCGTCCGTCGCGGCGAGGACGATCATCAGCCAAATCGAGCCGAAGAGCACGGCGGCCAGCGCCGTGCGATAGGTCGTGCGCATCCCTTCCCTCCCTTCGTCAAAAGGGAGCGCGGCTTGAAGGTCGGCTGCGGTGGCGCTCCAATCCCCCCCTGAGGAAACGTGCTCTTGCGCTTCCTCGGGCGGGGGTCAACCGTTATGGTCAGGCGATCCAGGGATCGATGGAGCGTTCGTAGGTGAGGACTTCCTCGTCTGTGAAATAGAGGGCGATCTCCCGTGCTGCCGAAGCCGGGCTATCGGAGCCGTGGATGAGGTTGTGCTGCGTGGAAAGGCCGAAATCGCCGCGGATGGTGCCGGGCGCGGCTTCGAGGGCATTCGTCTTGCCCATCATCGTGCGCAGGGTGGTGATGGCCTGCGGCCCCTCGACGACCATCACGACGACCGGTGCCGCGGTGATGAAGGCGATCAGCGAGGCGTAGAAGGACTTCCCCTTGTGCTCGGCGTAGTGCCGCTCGGCCAAGGCACGATCGATGTGCATCATCTTCATCGCGACGATGCGCAGGCCGCGCCGCTCGATGCGGCTGACGATGGGGCCGATGAGGCCGCGTTGGACGGCGTCGGGTTTGATGATCACGAGTGTACGTTCGGAACTCACGCTGTTCTACCCCCTCAGGATTTACAGCAGGTCCATCGCCTGCTTGTAGAGCGCCATAGCTTCGTTCAGATCGCCCGATTTCATATAGGCATCGCCGAGCGTGCGGAGCAACCGCGCATCGGCGGGATAAGCCTCGACGTAAGCCGTCAGGTCGGCAAAGACGGCGTCCATCATCTTCTCCGCGCGGATGAGGCGGCTGTAATGGCTGAGTGCCTCCTCGTGCCGTCCGGCCTTCCAGAGGGCCTGGGCCAGTTCCAACCGCGCGGCATGGTCGGAACGGTGCTTTTTGACGTAGGCGAGCAGCGAGTCGAGGTCGCGTACCTGCGGCGAGGGAGCAACTTCGGCGGCCCGTGGTGCCTCCTCTGCGACGGGGGCCTCCTCCGCGGCCTTCTCCACCCTCGCCTCGAGGGGCGGAGCGGCCTCCTCGGCGGCTCGTGGGGTCTCCGCCACGGCGGGGGTCTCCTCCGCGGCCTCCTCCACCCTCGCCTCGAGGGGCGGAGCGGTCTCCTCGGCGGCTCGTGGTGCCTCCTCTGCGACGGGGGCTTCCTCCGCGGCCTCCCCCACCCTCGCCTCGACGGGCGGAGCAGTCTCCTCAGCGGCTCGTGGTGCCTCCTCCGCGACGGGAACCTCCTCGACGGACGGCTCCTCGATGATGATGCCCTCGTGTCCGCCCTCCGGGAGAATCTCCTCGGCCTCGCCTTCGAACTGGAGGAAACCGAAGGCGGCTTCCTCCTCGGCTTCCTCGGCCTCGACGGGAGGCGTCTCCGTCGGGGTCGGCTCACCGATGTGCGTCCAGCCGAAAAGCTCCTCCTCCGGTTCCTCCTCGGCGGGCATCTCCTCGACGGGCGCAGCCTCCGCCTCTGCCGCGGGCGCTTCCGCCTCGGCTTCGGGCTGCGCCTTGGGCTTGCGTCCGAGAATCTGATCGACGCGGGCCTGTGCCTCCGCCTCCGCCTTGGCGCGGAGTTCCTCCTCCTTGCCCTCTGCGAGACCGGCCAGGAAGGAGAGCGCCTCGTCGCCGGAGAGCATCTCCCCTTCGACAGGCACCTCCTCGACGGGCGCAGCCTCCGCCTCTGCCGCGGGCGCTTCCACCTCGGCTTCGGGCTGCGCCTTGGGCTTGCGTCCGAGAATCTGATCGACGCGGGCCTGCGCTTCCGCCTCCGCCCTGGCGCGAAGCTCCTCCTCCTTGCCCTCTGCGAGACCTGCGAGGAAGGATAGCGCCTCGTCGCCGGAGAGCATCTCCCCTTCGACAGGCACCTCCTCGACGGGCGCGGCCTCCGCCTCTGCCGCGGGCGCTTCCACCTCGGCTTCGGGCTGCGCCTTGGGCTTGCGTCCGAGGATTTGATCGACGCGGGCCTGCGCCTCCGCCTCCGCCCTGGCGCGAAGCTCCTCCT
>JALXBP010000080.1 GCA_026991395.1 Anaerolineae bacterium
CGGGAGAATCGCCCCACGTGGAGGATCGGCGTGCCGAGGTGGTCATCGCCGCGCACCGGCCAGTGGAGCTGCTCGCCGCGCTCCAGCCGGTCGTAGTGGACACCGGCGTAGATCGGCGTTACGCTGGCGATCTCGTCCATCACCTCGGCGACGGAGTCGTAGTGCATCGGGTAGCCCATCCGCGTGGCGACCTCGCAGAGGATCTGCCAATCGGGGCGGGCCTGACCGGGCGCTTCGACCGCCTTGCGCACGCGCTGGATGCGGCGCTCGGTGTTGGTGAAGGTGCCCTCCTTTTCCGCCCAAGAGGTGGCGGGGAGAATGACGTCGGCGAACTTCGCCGTCTCGGTGAAGAAGATGTCCTGGACGACGAGGAAGTCCACCGCCTCCAGCGCCTCGCGCACGTGATTGAGGTCGGGGTCGGAGGTCATCGGGTCCTCGGCCATCACGTAGATCGCCTTGATCGAGCCGTCGGCTGCGCCGTCCATAATCTCGACGACCGTCTTGCCGACCTTGTCGGAAAGCCCCTCGACGCCCCAGGCCTTCTCGAACTTGGCCTTGATCTCCGGCTTGAAGACCTTCTGATAGCCGGGATAGACATCCACCAGTGCGCCGAGGTCGCACGCGCCCTGGACGTTGTTCTGCCCACGCAGCGGGTTGACGCCGCCGCCGGGGACGCCGATGTTGCCCAGGAGCATCTGGAGATTGGCGAGCGACTTGACGTTGAGCGTGCCGGTCGTGTGCTGCGTGATCCCCATCGCCCAGAAGACGGCGGCGGGGCGATTTTCCGCCAGGAGACGGGCCGCCTCCCTGATCTGCTCGGCGGGGACGCCGGTGATCTCCTCGGTCAACTCCGGCGTGTACTTCATCACCACCTCGCGCATCGCCTCGTAGCCCTCGGTGCGCTCGGCGATGTAGTCCGCATCCTCCCAGCCGTTGACGATGATCTCGCGCATGATGCCGTTGATGAGCGCGATGTCGCTGCCGGGGCGCTGCTGCAGGTGGAGCGTGGCGTACTGAGTCAATTCGATGCGGCGCGGGTCGGCGACGATGAGCTTCGTCCCCTTCTCGCGGATCATCTTGCGCATCTTGATGCCGATGACGGGGTGCTGCTCGGTCGTATTCGAGCCGATGACGAAGTAGAGTTTGGCCTCCTCGGTGGCGTCCCTGATCGTGTTGGTCATCGCGCCGCTGCCCAAGGTGGAAGCGAGGCCGGTTACCGTCGAAGCGTGGCAGAGGCGGGCGCAGTGATCGACGTTGTTCGTCTTCCCGACGGCGCGGGCCAGCTTCTGCATCAGGTAGTTCTCCTCGTTGGTGCACTTGGCCGAGGAGAGATAGCCGACGCTGTCCGGGCCGAAGGTGTCGCGGTAGTAGACCAGCTTCTTCGCCACCAGATCGAGCGCCTCGTCCCAGGTCGCCTCACGGAAGCCGGGGTACTTGCCGCCGGTCGCCGTCTCGTCGCGGATGAGCGGGACGGTCAGCCGCTCGTCGCTGTGGACGAAGTCCCAGCCGTAGCGCCCCTTGACGCAGAGCGCCATCCCGTTGACGGGCGCATCGGGGGCGGAGGTTACGCGGGTGATCTTCCCCGTCTGCACGTTGACGTTGAGATCGAACTGGCAGCCGACGCCGCAGTAGGTGCAGGTCGTGCGCACCTTCTTCTGCGCATAATCGCGGCCCCAGCCCAGCGAGGGCTTGTCGAAGAGCGCACCGACGGGGCAGTAGGCGACGCAGTTGCCGCAGGATTCGCAGCCCGCTTCGAGGAGCGTCTGCCCCGCCCCAGCGACGACCTGCGTGTCGAAGCCGCGCTGGGCGAAGGTCCAGATGTCGCGGTTCTGAATCTCCTCGCAGGCGCGGACACAGCGCCCGCAGAGGATGCACTTGTTCATATCGACGAAGATGACCGGGCTGGGGTCGGAATCCACCGGGTAGTGATGGCGCTTGCCGCTGTGCTCCGGCCACTTGACATCGTACTCGTAGACCCAGTTCTGCAGCTCACAGGAGCCGTTGACCTCGCAGGTCATACACTCGTTGGGGTGATCGCTGAGGATCATCTCCAGGACGAACTTGCGCAACTCGACGACCTGATCGGTATGCGTGTGCACGATCATCCCCTCGCGGGCGGGGAGCGTGCAGGAGGTCGTGGTACCGTGCATCCCCTCAACCTGGACGACGCAGAGGCGGCAGGCCCCGGTCGGCGTCAGATCGGGATGGTGGCACAAGGTGGGGATCGTCACACCTGCGGCCTGCGCCGCCTCCAGGACGGTGCTCCCCTGGGGGACGAGCACCGGCTTGCCGTCAATGGTGAGTCGAATCATCTTCTCTTCCATCAGAGCCTCCTATCCTTGCATCGGGCACGTATCGGTCGGGCATACGCCGCCGAGATGGGCCTCGAACTCCTCACGGAAGGCATGCAGCGCGGTCAACAGTCCCGTCGGGGCCGCCTGCCCCAGTCCGCAGAACGAGCCGTCCCGCACGTAGCGGCCAAACTGCTCCAGTCGTTCGAGGTCGCCGGCCTCACCGCGTCCCCGACGAAGCCGTTCCAGGATTTCGAAGAGCCGCAACGTGCCCACGCGACAGGGCGTACACTTGCCGCAGGACTCGTTTTCGAAGAAACGCATGAGCACGTAAGCCAGATCGACGACACAGCGCTGCTGGTTGCAGACGAGGATCGCCCCGCTCCCCAACGAGAGGCCGTCCTCGCGCAGACTGTCGAAGGTCAAGGGGCGATCGAGCTTGTCGGCGGCGACGATCGTACCGGCAGCGCCGCCCGTCTGCGCACATTTGAACTCCCCTTGCATCCCTCCGGCCAGTTCGATCAACTGGCGCAGGGTTACGCCCATCGGCACCTCGATGGCCCCCGGATGGGCGACATCCCCGCTGAGGGTGAAGATCTTCGTGCCCGGACTGTTCGCCACCCCCAAGGCGCGGTACCATTCGGCCCCCTGCAGGACGATGGGGGCGACGTTGGCCAGCGTCTCCACATTGTTGACGACCGTCGGGAGGCCGTGGTATCCCGCAACCGTCGGGTAAGGCGGGCGCACGCGGGGGATGCCCCGTTTCCCCTCCAGGCTCTCCAGGAGCGCCGTCTCCTCGCCGCAGATGTAGGCCCCGGCCCCGCGGTGGAGGTGGATGTGGAAGGTGAATGCCGTGTCGAGGATGTGCTCGCCGAGGAAGCCCGCCGCGTAGGCCCGCTCGATCGCCGTTTCCAGCCGCCGGGCCGCCTCCGCATATTCGCCGCGGATGTAGATCCACCCTTCGCGCGCGCCGACCGCGTAACCGGCCAGCGCCATCCCCTCCAGCACCGCGTAGGGGTCGCCTTCCAGAATGAGCCGGTCCTTGAACGTCCCCGGCTCCGACTCGTCGGCGTTGCAGACAATGACCTTCTCCGTTCCCGACGCAGCCGCCACGAAGCTCCACTTGCGCCCTGTGGGGAAACCCGCCCCGCCGCGGCCTCGCAGCCCGGAGGCGATGACGGTTTCCAGCACCTCCTCAGGCGTCATCGTCTGTACCGCCTTGCGCAAGGCGGCATAGCCATCCTCGCCCGCGTAAGCCTCCAGCGAGAGAGGGTCGATGCGCCCCACGCGCCGCAGGATAATCCTCGTTTCTTTCATCCCTCTTCCTCCTCGTAACGCGCCAGGATCGCCTCCAGCCGCTCGACGGTCAGATGGCCGTACCACCGCCCGTCGATCATCACCACGGGCGCGAGATCGCAGCGGCCAAGGCAGCTCACCGTCCGCAAGCTCCAGCGGCCATCCGCCGTTGTCTCGCCGAACGAGATACCCAACCGACGCTCCAGCGCTCGACGCAGATCGGCCCCGCCCGCCAGATGACAGGGCGCATCCTCGCACATCAAAAGCGTGTGCGTGCCGACGGGCGAGGTCTCGATCATACTGTAGAACGTCGCCACGCCGTAGACGCGGCTGTAGGGTAATTTGAGCACCTTGGCCACCGCGACCAGGTCGTCCTGGCTCAAGTACCCCAGTTGCTCACTGAGCGAGCGAAGAATCTCGACCAGCGCCTCGGGATCGGTACCGTAGCGCTCGATGACGCGCTGCAGTGCCTCCCCTCTTACCTCCGATGCACTCGTTCCAGAAGCCTTTGGATGCATACGTTCACCTCGCTAAAGGATTGACAAATCCGTGAAGTCCACGCCGTCGCGCCTCCTGTGACGTCGGGGCGATCCTTCCCAAGTATAGTCCAAAAACGCATCCGGGACAGTGAGTTTCCTCCTTACGCAATGCGCAATACGTAACACGCGATACGCAACACGCAGCACGTAGTACGTATTCCGTATTCCGTGTTACGTACTCCGTCCCGCCCTTGCCTCTCCCATTCCCGCGAGTATCATACCTCCAGACATCCGCGAAAGGAGCTGACGATGAACCTGCAAGGTCTCTTCGTGGCACTGGTAACCCCCTTCGACGCCGAGGGGCAACTCGACACCGCCGCGCTGCAGCATCTGGCCCGCCACCTCGCCCCCCACGTGGAAGGCTTCCTCGTCAACGGGACGACCGGCGACTTCCCCCTCCTCAGCCGCGAGGAGCGGCGCGAGGCCATCGCCGCCGTCGTCGAGGCCGTCGGCGGCGAGAAGCTCGTCCTCGCGGGGACGGGGAGCGCCTCCACGCGCGAAACGCTCGCGCTCACCGCCGACGCGCAGGCCGTCGGGGCCGACGCCGCCGTCGTCATCACCCCCTACTACCTCCCCACCCCCGCCGAGGGCCTCTACCGCCACTTCGCCACCTTGGCCGAGGCCGCCCCCGACCTGCCGCTCATCCTCTACAACTTCCCGCAACTGGCCGGGCAGCCCATCCCGCCGGAGATCGTCGCCCGCCTGCGGCGCGACTACCCCAACATCGTCGGGATGAAGGACACCTCCGGCGACCTCGGCTACAGCGACGCCGTCCTCGCCGCCACCGATGCGGACTTCCGCTTGCTCATCGGACGCGGCACGGTCGTCGTGCCGGGGATGGCGCTGGGTGCAGCGGGCACCATCCTCGCCGACGCGAACATCGCCGCCCCGGCATGGCATCGGGTGATGGAGGCGGTAGCCCGTGGCGACTGGCAGACCGCCCGCTCGGAACAGCACCGGCTGGCGAAGTTAGCCCGCCTCATCGGGCGAGGGGGTAGCCCGCTCCTCCGCGCCGTCCTCGCCCGACAGGGGATCGACGTGGGTCGCCCGCGCCTGCCGCTCCTCCCCACGGAGGAGGAGGGTTGGGTAGAGGCGGCGCTCCTGCTGGCGGAGGGCTGATGCGCAGGGCCGCCCTCCTGCTCCTGGGGCTGCTCCTGCTGAGCGCCTGCCACCC
>JALXBP010000081.1 GCA_026991395.1 Anaerolineae bacterium
TAACCTATCTTCAGCAAGACATGCGAGAGATAGAAAGAATACCGGGACGATTCGATGCGGTTCTTTCACTGTGGCAAAGCTTCGGGTATTTTGACGAAACGACAAATCGAAGCATTTTACAGAAGGTCAGTAAAAAACTTTCCAGTGGGGGAAGATTTATCCTTGATATATACAATCGGGCATATTGGCTGAGAAATCAAGGAGTGCGGTGGATTGAAAGGAAAGGGGTGAAAATACGAGTCGAGAACAAAATGATTGGCAATCGGCTAAGGTCATCTTTGGAATACGATGATGGGTTGGGTTCTGATACGTTTGAATGGCAGCTCTATACGCTGGATGAAATAATCGCAGATGGAAGAGAGTTTGGCTTGTTCGTGCTGTTGACTTGTACGGAATTCAATGAAGAAAAGCCTGTCGCACCGGATAAGCCAATGATGGAAATTATCTTCGAGAAGAAAAGTGTCTCTTGAAACGAATGGCCGCCCAACCCCAGCTTCAGCCGACCGGGCTGCGCTCCGGAGGGTAAGCGGCGCGATTTTGGCAGAATGGTTACGGGCAAAGCCGCGTCAAGGTTTGCATCGCCCCAGCGGCTGACGCTCACGTTAGGCAGTGTCTCTATTTTCTAAACCAGGACGGAGGAGGTATGGATATTATCTCGCCTTGTGCACCTTTTGAGGCCCCTCTTTCTCCAAAGGAGAAGACCCAAGTTCTGGTATTAGGGACCGTGCATTTGGGCGGCTCACGTGACGTGGTGCAGATGGAAATACGAGAATTTGCTGACCGGGCTCTTGTTCCTTTGCTTGACGCGCTCGCAAGATTTCAGCCTGATTTTGTAGGGATTGAAAGCTACCCTCCTGAGACCATTGCCTGGATGGTCCATACACAGGGGCGAGAGGATACAGAAGACTCATTGCCTTTTGCGAAATTTGCTCATCAGATGCAGGACAGATTGGGGCTTTCGTGGAAAGAGGCACAAGAGAGAGCGCTTGGATTGATGAAGCAACAATTAGAGCAGGATCTGAAGCAAAGAGGCGAAGTGGTAGCCCATTTGATTGCCTCTTATGACTGGTATTCAGCGCTTTTACAATGGGCTTATCTTCCAAGAGCGTTTCGGGAAACATATCGCGACGTTCCTGAGGAGATTCGTACGGCCCTGGAACACGGCTTGTTGGCACGGGAGGAAGCTGTGTCGATTGGGATCGTTTTGGCTAAACGGTTGGGACACCAGCGAATCTACTCCATTGACGATGGCATTGAAGGGGACTTGCCGGATCCGAGCCAGTTGCCAGTGTTTCTGGAGGAGTTCGAGGCGAGCGATGTGTGTCGAGCTTTTCTTGAGCAATTGCGGGAGGAAGTCAAGATAGAGGAGGAACAATTGGCGTATTATGTGAAACAGGGCAATCTTTTGCCTTTTTACCAGAAGTTGAATGCAGACAGATCTCTTCGAAACTCTATGGATCAGTGGCTTATATTCTTCCGGACAAGGTTTGCCTCTGGGCTGGATCGAGCGCGAGTGGCCATGTGGGAAGTGCGGAATCTGCATATGGCGGCGAATATCCGAAAGGTAACAGCGTTAAGATCCGGGGGGCGCATGTTGGTCATCGTGGGAGCAGCGCATAAGCCTTTCTTGGACACTTATCTTCGAAGTCTCGTGGATATTGAGATAGTGCATTTAGGTGACTTGGTAGAATCGCCCCGGAGCACTGCCTAACCCCGCGTGCCGCGGACACGGCTTCGCCGTGGGGTGCCGGTGGCGGTTTGGAGGCGGTGTAGCGTCGCATGCCGGGCAGGTTGGACAGCCACACCGTGCCGCTGACGCTATCGTTACACGCACTTCGGGAGAACGCGAGAAACCGGGCAATGAGAAGAGATGAGAAAACCTCCAGCACATCAGTGGAATGGCCGCCCAAAAAGGTCGTATGCGTGGGCACTATTGTTCTACAAGGCGGGAGAGTGCTGTTGATCCGGCAGGCTAAGGGGCACCCGCTGGCCGGACAGTGGAGTATCCCGTGGGGAGTCGTGGACAACGGGGAATCACCAGAGGACGCAGCGTTGCGTGAGACCTACGAGGAAAGCAGCATCAAGGCTGAGATTGAAGGACTGCTTGGCATTCAGAACCTTCCTGAGGTTGGGTGGTTAGGGGTTGTGTTTTTGTGTCACCACGTCGAGGGTGAACCTGTTGCCGATGGAACTGAAACGGACAACGCAGGTTACTTTTCGCTGGATGAGATGGATTTGCTCAATGAACCGATTGAGCCTTGGTGCGAATGGCTGGTTCGCCGTGTGTTGAGGGGAAAGTATACGGTCATCCATTGTGAGCCGAACAATCCCTACCATCCCCGGAGAGCGTTTCTGTAGGCTGACGGGAGGTTGTTGAGGAGTGCGTGCTAACACACGTGTATCCAGTCGACAGCGCTTCGCTCGCTCCGCGCTGCGGCGATGCGCGCGCCGTTAGGCTGGATAGGGTATCTAAGTCTTGTGAAATCAATTTGTGAGGTGGAGGGAGAATGGACAAGAAGGGCTATTGGGTAGTGGCAATCTTGTTGGGGGTTACCCTCTTTGCTGCAGGAGTATTGGTGGGCCATCTCTGGCCGCGGTCGGACACGTTGGCTCTCAGCCTGCCGGAGGGGGCGGCCCGTGTGGAGCCGGTTGGCGACACGGTTAGGCTGGTGGGGCATGGGGTTGTTGTGGCCGAACCAGAGGTAGCCAAATTGTATATGGGTGTGGAGGTTTGCAGCAAGGATGCGAGCGAGGCTAATCGGGAGGTGGACGCCATACTGGGAGAGGTGATGGCGCGTCTGCGAGAGGCCGGGGTGTCAGAGGAAGAGATAAACCCGTTTCAGTTTTCTCTATATCCTCGTCGCAGCAATTATGGTGCGGGGAGGGTTACGGGGTTCTGTGCGGTCAACAAGTTACAAGTGACGACGGAAGATATGGGGAGTGTCAGTGCGCTGTTGGATGTGGCGATTGAAGCGGGTGTGACGAATGTTTACGGCGTTGTCTTCACGGAGCGGGATGAAGATGCCGTACGACAGGAGGCGATTCGGCGTGCTTATGCTGATGTGGAGGGGCAGGCGCAGGAGTTGACGAGGTTGTTGGGGCGCTCGATAGATCGGGTGGTAGAGGTGAAAGTCGAGGTAGGGGATAGTCTGTCGTGGCACATGGGGGGGTACTATGGTGGTGGCGGGACGGTCAGGGCGCAGGAAGGGACTGTGGAGGCGGTGGTGGAGGTTGTGTATCAGTTGAAGTGAGTGGGGAGGGGCGCGCTGTCAGGCAGGCAGTGAGGGACAGTAGATTGGGGGAGAGGTGTAGCCGGTCTGACTGGTGCTTGGAGCCGACCGCCCTGTGGGGACGGTTAGCGAGGCGTGTTGAGCCTGCCGTTGTAGTTTTCAGTGGGGACCTCTTGCCCGTCTCGGGCGGCGGCTCACGTGCTGGTCGTTAGGTGAATGGCCTTGCTAATGCGTCATCGAGTAGGGAAGGGGTATCTTAAATATGGCGAAATTGAGATCGGAGGATCTGGTTCTTGAGATAAAGTTTCGGGGTTACGATGATGGCTGGGTGGAGTATGAGATAGCGTTCCTGTGGCAGGATGAGTCAATCATCGACGATTCCTTGCTGAAGAGGATAACATCATATTGGCAGCGAAGGAGTCCGGGGACATTCAAGGCAAATCAGTTTTCAGAGGATGATTTAGTTCAAACACTGGAGAAAGCGCTGGCGACGGCTATGGGCGGGCCCGCTGTAGGACACTATCGTTAGGCCCCGTAGGATGGAATGAAAGCTGGAGAAGAGAATGAGAGCGTACTTTGGTGGCATCCTGTGTGTGTTGCTCATTGTTGCTACTGTGGCCTGTGCCGGTGGGCAGTTAGCGACTACTGCGATACCCACCTCGGTCTCGAAGCCGATGACGCATACGAATCCCTCACCATCTGCACCGACATCTACCCCGCCGCCTGATACCCCGCCGCCTGAAGCCGGAACTATGGCAGTATCTGTACCGACACCTACCCCTTACGTGCGCCGGTTTGCCAATGTTGCCCCCACTGATCAGTATATAGTGGGGGCCTATTGGTACCCATGGTATGGATCGGACGGCCGCCATTGGGATGAGGGATACATTGGTACCCCGGTACTCGGCAGATACTCGTCTGCCGATCCAATGATCATCAACCAGCAGATTGATTGGGCCACAGGACATGGGATAGACTTCTGGGCAGTCAGTTGGTGGGGGCCTGGTTCGTTCGAAGACGGAGTGATCCGCTCGTCGTTTCTCGGAGCCGAACTGGCGGAGGAGATTCAATTCGCTGTATTTTACGAGTCCCTCGGTCGGCTCGAAATCCGCGACGGGGTTATCGACGTGGATGATGTTGGCAACAGACAGACGTTGATCGCCGATATGCGTTACCTTGCAAGCACATATTTTGATGCGCCTAATTATCTGCATATTGATGGCCGTCCGGTTGTATTCTTGTACCTTACACGGATATTCGTGGGCGACGTGGCGCAGGCTATGGAGGATGTTCGAGAAATAGTCAGGGAAGTTACAGGCGAGGAGGTTTTTATTGTGGGGGACGAAGTGTACTGGCATCCCCCCGCTTCATCAAGGGTGGCCTTGTTTGATGGTGTAACTGCTTACAATATGCATACTTCGGTGCCTGGCATTGCGCAGGGATTTGCGGATAAGGTGATAAGCCAATATCGGGTGTGGGCAGGAGCGTCGGCAGAGATGGGTGTGACATTCGTTCCCGACGTTATGCCCGGTTTCGATGACACGGCTGTGAGACCGGGAGCGGGGCATCCGGTCATACCGCGTAGTGGGACACTCTTTACCGAACTACTTGAGGCATCGCTCGATCTTGCGAGCGGTCAAGCACGTATGGTGATGATCACTTCTTGGAACGAATGGCACGAGGGTACCTCCATCGAACCCGCGGAGGAATTCGGTTTCGAGTATCTTGAGCTATTGAAAAGCACACTTGAGGGGCGATGAGTGTTCCTGCTCACGGTGACTTGGTGGGCCTGACACGTTGCTGCTGTCCTCCTATCGTGGCGCTCTGCGGGGCTGGTTGAGCCTGCGCTGCATCTTTCAGCGAGGTGGTTTTGCTGAGTCGGGCGGCGGCTGGTTTCTCGGTCGTTAGGCCGCGTTTTGCGGATTTTGGGGGAAGGAGGTGGCTAATGGGTGGGAACGAGCAAAGTCCTCGACCCGGAGAGGCTATGCTGCTGAAAGAGTACGAGTTGTGCCAGAAAGCCGCACAAGGACTTGAGGCGACGATCTGGCAAGCGAGCGGGGCCTTAGGGGTCGGGATGATAGGCACGTTCGTGCTCGTGGCAGGCCGGGCGCAGGATGAGCAACCCCCGTGGCAGGTTGCAGGTGTCATCGGTCTATCCGTGTTACTCGTCAGCATTGTCTGGTTTTTCATCGCGAGGCGGTGGTGGAGCATTCAACAGGCCTATTTTATCAGGATGCGGCATATCGAGGAGGAGTTGGGGCTCTATGCGGTTCGTTATCTTCGTTTTTTAGACGATCCTGGCACGCTCGCCGGGAGCGGGCTTTGCGAGGCCCACGCAAGCGAGTTGGAAAGGCGGGCCCGAAGCCGGAAGGTTCTTCCGGCCCATCAACGTTGGGGTATTCAGTGGATTTTATCGTTTCTGCCTCTTATCGTTCTTCTGACGTGGGGCGCATACACTGCGTGGCTGGCATTTCTGCGGTGATCAGGCCTCTCCAGGAAAAAGCCCCAACCATCCTGTAGACCCGGTTGCCCGGAAAGGGACAGGTGCATTGAGAGACCGGATAACAGCCCTCGTCGGCCACCAACCTCGTAACTGCTTTTGAGCCTTCGTGGCTCTTCGCGGTTCTCGAATTGGGTGGATAAGCAGTTACGACGTATCAATTCTATCCTTGGAGGTTTCCCATGTTGCGCACATCTACTTACCGAATCCATATTTTGGCACTGCTGGCACTGCTGCTGCTGGCGCTGGCCGCGTGCGGGGAGCGAGGGGCGACGAAGACCGCGGCCACGCCCTCCGCATCGGATGAGAGCGCCAGCCAGGTGATGCAAACCGCCACCGCCGTCGCCCGGGAAATTGCGGCCACGGGCACGGCCATTGCCCACGAAAGCGCTTCCACGCCCGTGGTTCTGGCGGGCAGGGGCCAGTGGTATGAGATTGACGCCGTCTCCCACAGCGACAACGATGTACTGGACGTGCTCACCCTGCACCTGCTGCGGGCGCAGCGCACCGACCAGGGCCTGCTGCTGCGCATCGCCTTCGAGTATGAGGGGGACTCGGAAATGTCGATTCTGGGCGGCGTGTCGCAGCGGGATATTCGCCTTACCGACGCCTCGGGCAATGGCTATGAACTGCTGGACGGCGATCAGGCTGTCATTTCTCTGAATCCCAATGGCCACCGTTTTCGTCCCGGCGGGGGCGTGGCCGGGAATCTGCTCTTCCCCCTGCCCGAGGGCAAGGAGCCCTATACCCTCCATTTCCCCACCTACGACCCCATCGAGTTTCGGCTGGAGGAGAAAATAAAGCCGCCTCTGGCCGAACTGAAGCCGGGGACCTACACCATCGGCCAGACGCTCCGTTCCAATGACGACGACCTGGCCCCCATCGCCCTGCGGGTGGATAGCGTGGAGGTGGGGGAGGAGGGTGTCACCTTCCACGTGGCCTTCGTCAACACGGGGCGCCGCGGCTACGAAGTCTGGGGGCCCGATGGCATGAACGACGCCTGGCTCATCGACGCGGAGCGCAACCAGTATGTCCCCATCGCCACCAGCGACAATCTGGCTTCGAGCATCACACCAGAAGGTGGCTGGCAGCCGGGCCAGGCCCACGAGGGCACCATCACCTTCCCTCGGCCCGCGGCGCCGGGTATCCTGCGCTTCACCTTCCGCACCTACCCCGCGGTTACCCTCACCTTCGACGAGCGGGGCCTGCAAACGGCCGCCATCACCTCGCGCACGGGCGGGCCGCCGCCGGCCACGCCCACGCCCAAGCCTTCGCAGGTGGCGTATCAGCGCATCACCCAACTGCTGGCCGCCCAGGCCCAGGCCATCCTCGACGGCGACGAAGAGGCCTACCTCGCCCCCTTCGCGCCCGATTTGCGGGAGGAGCAGCGAGTCATCTTCCGCCGCATGCATCAGGTTCCCCTCAGCGGCTACACGCTGGAACTGAGCCCCAACGAGGACTTGTATGGCGCGGACCAGGGCGAGATGCACCGAGTGAGCGTCTGGGGCCGCTACACCCTGGAAGGCATCCCCCCGGACAACGACTTCCGCTACACCGCGGACTACGATTTCGTGCGGCAGGGCGACTCGTGGCAGATCACGGCCATCGACAACGACGACTTCACCCCCTTCTGGTTCCTGGGGGATGTGGTGGCGGACCATTCCCCGCACTTCCTCATCTTCACCCGGCCCGACACCGAGGCCCGCACCGCCACCCTGGCCCGCGAACTGGAGGCCGCTTACGACGACCTGAAGGGGAAGGGGCTGCCGGTGGAGCCAATGAACGTAGCCTTCTTCACCGGGCCCGAGGAAGACCTCTACAACTTGACCGGGCATGGCGGTACGCGGCTGCTGGGCCTGGCCGTGGCCCAATACAGTTTCGAGAACGATCAGGTGCATGTGAACAGCCGCGCCTTTTTCATCAACGGCAAGGCCTTTGCCGAGCACGCGGATGATCTGGCCGTGGGCGAGCGGGCCTCCACCATCACCCACGAGATGGTGCATCTGGCCCTGTCCAGGGAATCCCGTCCCTTCATCCCGCCTTGGCTCAGCGAGGGGCTGGCGGTGTATTACGCGGAGCAGGCGCCGCCCGAGAAGTTGCGCACGCTGGTGACCGAAGGACGGCTCAACGAGCTTTCGTTGGTAGACCTGACCGGCGCCGAAAGCCTGGGCGAGCACGACCTCTTCGGCGAGACCGTGGGCTACGAGTATCTCTACTCGGGCGCAGCCATCGCCTATCTCGTGCAGACCTACGGCGAGGACCAGGTGATGGCCTTCTACCGGGCCTACTCCCAGGTTCCCGATGCGGAGCTGGCCGAGAAGTTCTCGGGTATGTTCGCGTCCTTGCTGGCGAGCACCCACATGACGCAGATGGCCCAGGAAAAGACGCCGGAATTCGTGCAACAATACTTCGGCATCAGTCTGGAGGAGTTGGACGCGGCCGTGAAGGCATGGTTACAACAACTGCCTTAACGCTGCCCTTTGGCACGCACGGCATCGGTTGCCGCAAGCCGCAGGGGAAGGGCCGCGTAACTTTCTGACCTTTCCCTCGCCTCTGGGGGACGCGGGGGGGGGCGGGGCTTTCGGCGCACGCAAGGCTTGGGCAGGTGGTGGCTCCAGGGCGATTTGCCGAACGGCGGCATTGGCCCATCCCCGCGTTTAGCGGATACGGCTGCTTGCGACCGGAGGGATCGCTGATTTACTAACGCAGGCCCTGGGGTGTTCAGGTGTCCCTACCGGGACGAGTGTCGCTGGTAACGGCTTTGTGCGAAGCTCTTGGGACAAAGGCCAGCGGCGGCCTGCTCGCGGCTCTGCCGGGCGCAGGCGGGTTGCGTGGAGGGGTCGGGCGTTGTAGAATGGGATGAACGATGACAACGACCGGCGGGGGGTACTCTCCCGGCCGATCAATCCAGACGTGTGGTGGATCGAGGGATTGCGTGATGGCCCGGCTCTATGTTCGCCTCTTCGGCTCGCTGGAATGGAGCTTGGGGGACGCGCCTCTGACCGTCCCTTCCTCTCAAAAAGCCCGCTCGCTGCTGGGGTATCTCCTGGTCCACCACGACCGACCCGTCCCCCGCGACCGGCTGCTGGGTCTCTTCTGGCCCGAGCGTTCCGAATCGTCCGCCCGCCGTGCGCTTTCCCACGCCCTGTGGCAGATCCGTCGGGCGCTGGGCCAGGCCGCCGACCGTCTGATCGCCGATCCGGGAGCCGTCGTCTTCCGCTTCCTCCCTGAGGATCGGCTGGATGTGGAGACGTTCCAGCAACTGTGTGTTGCCCCCTCGCCCCTCCCTCCGGTGGAGGAAAGTCGGCGTCTCCGCGAGGCTGTTTCCCTCTACCGGGCCGACTTCCTGGAAGACACCTACGACGATTGGGCGCTGCTGGAGCGGGAATGGCTCCGGGAGCTGTATCTGCGTGCTCTGGAGCGGCTGATCGTCCTCTACAAACAGGCGGGGAACTACCCCGAAGCCTTGACCTGTGCTTTGCGACTGGTCGCCGCCGATCCCCTCCGTGAGGAGGTCCACCGCGAACTGATGCGCATCTACCATCTTCTGGGGCGAGACCAGGCTGCCTTGAAGCAGTTCGAGACATTGCAGCGCATCCTGAAGGAGGAGCTGGACGTCGAGCCGTCGTCGGCGACGAATGCGCTGGCTCGGGAGATCGCCCTCCAGACCGATCTGGCCGTTGCCCACCTGCCCGCCGTTGCCGAAGAGACCCTTCCCCTCTTTCTGGCGGAGGAGGCGGCGACTCCTCTGGTGGGCCGTCGGGAGGAGCGGGCCGCGCTTCTGGCCCACCTCGAAGCCGCCCTCGCCGGGCACGGTCGGCTGGTCATCCTCGAAGGGGAGGCCGGTGTGGGGAAGACGCGCCTGCTCCAGGAGACCGCCCGGGACGCCTCCTGGCGCGGCGTTCAGGTTCTCTGGGGGCAGAACGCGGGTCCAGAGCCGCCTGCCCCCTACCGCCCTCTGGCCGAGGCGCTGGAGGCGGCCCTCTCTCCCCTCCGGATGGAGCAGTTGTCCGCCCTGCTCGGACCGACCCATCTTCGAGAGATCGTCCGTCTCATCCCCTCCCTTGCGGAATGGTTGCCCGGTATGGAGCCATCTCCTGCTCTTCACCCCTCGCAGGAGCGGGAACGGTTCCTGGAGGCACTGACGCGCCTTTTGCTGGGACTGGCCCGGATCGCCCCCCACCTGCTGATCATCGAAGACATCCAGTGGGCCGACGAGGCGACCTTTCAGGTTCTTGCCCGCCTGGTCCGTCGTCTGGAGGGTAGCCGGCTCCTCGTGCTGGTCTCCTGTCGGGAGGAGGAGGCGCGGGCGCAGGCAGACCTGTGGGATCGGCTCCAGGAGCTGGACCGCCTGGGTGGCGGGCATCGGGTGCGGCTGGCCCGCCTGGATCAGGTGGCGACCGTTCAACTGCTCTCTCACATCCTGGGTTTCGCCCCCGTGAATCCGCGCTTCGGACGGTGGGTTTACCGGGAAAGCGAAGGGAATCCCCTCTTCGCCCTGGAGATGTTGCGCTCCCTGCACGGCGAGGGCGTGTTATCCAGGGATGCGCGAGGAGCCTGGGGAACACCCTGGGACGATGAGGGAGGACCTCCGGAGAACCTGCTGCCTCCTACGGTGGAGCAGGTTACCCGCCGACGGCTGGGCCGGTTGACGCGGGAGGCCCGTCTCCTCCTCGACGCGGCTGCCGTTCTGGGAGAGGAGGCTTCCTTCGGAAACCTGTGTACCACGGCGGACCTTCCTCGAGAGGAGGCACTCTCCATTCTCGACGATCTTCGACGACAGCACCTGTTGCTGGAGGGGCCGACCGGTTACCGGTTCGGCCACGACAAGATGCGCCAGGCTGTGTACGAAGCCATTCCCCTCCACGAGCGCCGGGCGCTTCACCGCCGGGCCTTCGCTGCTCTGCAGGGGGACCCGTGCAAATGCGCTACGGCATTGGCCCACCACGCCGAGCGGGGGGAGATGTGGCCCGAAGCGGCACGGAGTTACCGCAGGCTGGGCCAACGCGCCGCCGATCTGCACGCCTATACCGTTGCCCGGATGGACTACGAGCGGGCGCTGGCCCTGGCCGACCGGGCCGGTCTGCCCGATGCCGAGCGGTTCGACTTCTGGCGGGAGTACGAGGTCGTGTTGGGCATCCTGGGCAAGCGGGAGGAGCAGATGGCCGCTTTGGCAGAGATGGCCCGCCTTGCCGGGGAGGACCCTGCCCGTTTGGCTTACGTCCATCACCGGCAAGCTCTGGTGTTGACCCAGACCAGCCGCTTCCTGGAAGCAGAGAAGGAGGCCCGCCGGGCGCTCCATCTGGCGCGGGCGCTGAACGACCGGGACACGGAGGCCCAGGCCCTCCTCGCGCTGGGGCGTGCGCTGGGCATCCGTGGAGAGAGCGACGAGGCGATCCCCTACCTGGAATCCGCCGTCCGGATCGCCCAGGCGGCGGGAACCCGCATCCTCGAAGTGGAGGTCCGGGCGACGGCGGCGAGTGCTTACCTCGCTGCCGGAAGGTACGGCCCGGCCCGGAGCCACGCCGAAGCCGCCCTTCGGCTCGCGGAGGAACTGGATCGGAAGCACACTCTCGCCGGGATGTGGGGCACCTTGGGGCGCATCGAGGCGATGACGGGCAACCTCGCCCGCGCCGAGACCTGCTACCGTCGCTCTCTGGAGATCTGCGAGGCTATCGGCTACCGTCAGGAAAGAGCTCGCAGCCTGTTGAACCGTGGGGTGATCCTGGCCGATCAGGGCCGGATCGGCCGGGCGCTGGAGCACTACCGGGCCGCGCTGGAGGTGTACCGAACTCTGAAGGACCGCCGGGGCGAGGCCCTTGCCTTGGGAAACCTGGCCGACCTCTACCACCTCTATCTGGGGGATGACGAGGCCGCCTCCCGGTACGCTCGGGAAGCGCTGCACCTTTGCGAGGTTACCGGCAATCCCAACATCGGCCATCACCTGCTGGTGCTGGGGCGTATTGCCGTCCGTCGAGGGGCCTACCGGGAGGCTGGCGACCTCCTCCGCCGGAGCCTGAAGGCGATGCAGGCGACGCGCAAGCACAGGGGCGAGGTCGCGGTCCACCGTGCCCTGGCCGCCCGGGCTATGGCGCTGAACTATCCGCAGCAGGCGTTGAATCACCTCCAGGAGGCCGAGACTGCCTGCCGGGAAGCCGGGGCGGAGAGGGATTGCGTCGGTATCCTGGCCGACCGAGGGGAGGCATTGCTGGCCTTAGGCCGGTCTGACGAGGCGCTGGAGGTTACCGCCCAGGCGGTGGCCCGGCTGCGACCCGGCGTGGAGCGGGGATACCGGCTGCTCTTCGTCCACCACAGAGCGCTTCGGGCCGTGGGGCTGGAGAGGGAGGCCAGCGAGGCACTCGCGCAGGCCCACCGGGCGCTGATGGAGACGCTGGAGGGTCTCCCCGAACCTCAGCGGCGCGTGAGTCTGGAGCGGGTACCGGAGCACAGAGCCATCGTCGCCGCCTGGGAAGCCGTCCAGCCCCGGCGCGTCCTCTTCCGCCTGCCCCGCGCCGACGCGCCCACCGGACGTCCCCTGCGGGACGATGAGTGGGTGGAGGTTGCCTGGACGGTGGATGCCCCGGAGGATCGGGCCATCTCCGGCAAGGTGGCCCGGCGTCGCCACCGCCTCCTGCGGCTGCTCGAAGAGGCCCGGGAGCAGCGAGCCGCCCCGACCGTGTCCCGCCTGGCCGAGGCCCTCGGCGTGAGCGAGCGTACCCTGAAACGGGACCTGGCCGCCCTCCGCGCAGCCGGTCATCCGATCTCCACTCGCGGACAGCGGTCTCGCTGACCTTCCGATAGCCCCTTCCCGCCCTCGGCATTCCGTGGGTGTGTCCCCCTGGTTTTGGCCCCAAGGTTCCCCTTCCACTTGCCCTCTGGAGAGAGATTTCCTAAACACCCGTGTGCTAAATCTGACCCAGACGCAGCATCTTCCTGGAGAGCAAAACGATCGAGAGGAGGGAAGCATATGGCAAGAGCAGGTCAACGCACACGCCCACAGGGTCTCTCCGTCATTCGGTTTATCCTCGTGCTGATGCTCGCGGCTGTCGCGGGTATCCGACCGGCTGCCGCCCAGTTCGGCACGGACGTTTACGTGATAGGGGACTTCGTGCGCAACGGACGCTTCGACTACTACACCGTTACCGAAAAGCCCTACGGGTGGTGGTACGAGGTCTCCCCCGGCGACCCCACCAAGGTCGTCCTCATCAACGGGGACCCGGCGCTGCGGATTCAGCCGCCCCTTCTGTCCTCGTCCCTCTACCTCTTCGTGTGGCAGGAGATCCACGTGCCCGGACAAACCGACTCCGCTACCCTTTCCTTCAACTACCGCCTGGTTCCGGATACGGGACAGGCCCGTATCCGCGTCCAGTTCGAAACCGATACGGGGACGGTGCTGGAAACCCTCACCTCTTCCTGGTACTCCGCCGATTCGGGCTGGGTCTATGACCAGACGGCGCTGTCCGATACCCTGCTCCAGAAATTCGACACCGCCTACGCCAACGGCGAACGGGTGTATATGGTGGTGGGATACGAGCGCTCGGAAGACGACAATTCCTACGTGCTCCTGGACGACATCTCCCTGTGGCTTCAGGGCTACCGCTTCCAGCCCTTCCTGGGGGGAGCCATCGCCTTCGTCGGCAAGAATAGCAGTGGCCGGTACACGGTGGAGTGGATCAGACCCGACGGCAGCGATCGCACCACGGTCTGGACCTACCCGAACAGCACCTCCGTCAAGCTGTGGAATCCATCCTGGCGACCGGACGGGAGGGAGGTGGCCTTCGCCAGCGGCCACGAGGCAAGCGCCTCTCCCTATCTCACCGACATCTACGCCGTGCGGCCCGATGGTAGCGGTCTGCGTCGCATCACCAACCCGCCCGCTATGAGCGAAGTCCAGAGCGGATACCAGTACGGCACCGTTACCGGTCGCCTGTCCAACAACTACGGCCCGGTTACGGCGATGAACCTCTACGTTATGGGGGCCAAGGCCCCCGTCGGCCACGCTCCCGGAGCCTACGGAGACACCACTACCTTCACCATTCCCAACGTGGCGGATTTGGGAGCGGGGGAGAATCAGCCTTTGGTCATCACCTGGGGAGATGTCTCCTGTGCTACGGGCGTGGAATGGGAGGTGGGTACCTCCATCGATGTGCAGCCCGGCCAGACCATCGACATCGGTACCATCACTTTCGACGGCGATTGCAACGTCTTCGAGGCCGCCAACCCCACCTGGAATCAGAGTGGCTCCGAGGTGGGCTTTTCGGGTGCCAACCTGGCCCGACGGGCCAACGTGAACGGCGAATTCCTGGGCCGCGAGCTATTCAGTTCCAGCGCCGGGATGGTGGGCAAGGACCTGGACTGGTCGCCTGCGAACAACGAAATCCTCTTCCAGGGGCAGAGCGGCGGCACTTTCGGCATCCATCTTGCGAATTTGGGAGGAAGCTCCGCCACGACCCTGGTTTCCGACTCCCAGTACCTGGGGGCCGTTACCGAGGAGCAGGCCTGGTTGCCCGATGGCTCTACCTTCGTGTACTCCCTCTCCGACGGCCACATCTACGAGTACGTCCCCGGCGGCAGCGACAGGCTTCTGCTGGCGCTCAACAACGAGGTCGTCAAAGGGCTGTCGGTTTCGCCCGACGGAAACTACATCGTCTTCGAGCGGGTGATGGGGCCCCTGTCCGAGCTGTGGATTCTGAACCGCCAAAGCCCAAATGCCCTCTGGCCTCTGGTAACCGACTTCGCCGCCGATCCCGACTGGGGGCGTAGCGATCCGGTTCTGCCGACCCCCTCCCTCTCCATCGACGACGTAACGGTTACCGAAGGGAATAGCGGCACTACCAATGCCGTCTTCACCGTCACCCTTTCCGAGGCTGCCGGGCGTCAGGTTACTGTGGACTACGCGACGGCGGACGGGACGGCCACGGCGGGGAGTGACTATCAGAGTGCTTCAGGGACGTTGACCTTCGATGCGGGGGAGACGAGCAAGACCGTCACGGTGGTCGTGCTGGGAGATACGGCGACCGAGAGCAACGAGACCTTCTACGTGAACCTGACCAATCCCGCCAATGCGACCATCGCCGACGGTCAGGGCGTGGGCACCATTCGGGACGACGATGGCGGTGGCGGCAGTACCTCGAAGGTCTATCTGCCGCTCATCCTCAAGAGAAACTAACGTCCAATTTTCGAGGGAAGGAGGCTCATGATGAAAGCTGGTAGAGCGCAAAGATGGTGGTTTGGTCTGGGCGTCGCCCTGCTGTTGGCAGGGTTGATCGCGAGCGCGCCGCTGGCGTTGCAGGCCCAGGGTTCTGCCCCTCAGGGGACGAGTGCGGGGACGGCCTTCACTTACCAGGGTCGCCTGCTCAAGAACGACAATCCCGTTAGCGGGAGTTGCGATTTCCAGTTCAGCCTGTGGGACGCCCAGAGCGGCGGTTCTCAGGTGGGCAGCGAGGTCACGAAGAGCGGCCTCGACGTTCAGGAAGGCTACTTCGCCGTGGACCTGGACTTCGGGGGAAGTGCTTTTACCGGTGATGCCCACTACCTGCAGGTGGAGGTCAAGTGCGGTGGCGACAGTGCCTACACCAACCTGGGCCGGGTAGCTCTGAACGGCGCACCCTATGCCTTGGGCTTGCGCCCCGGGGCCGTCATCAACGGCTCCGTGCCGGGAGGGACCGGCCTGACGGTCGTCAACAGCAGCAGCACCGGGCACTACGCCATCTCCGGGCGAACGGACAGCAACAATACCGAGGCCGTCGGCGTTTACGGGCACGCCTCTTCCACCAGTGCGGAAGTGTACGGCGTGCTCGGAGAGGTCCAGTCGGCAGACTCCTCCTCTGCCGGCGTGAAGGGTGTGTCGAATTCGGGCGCAGCCCCCGGCGTCCACGGTGTGACCACCAGTGACGATGATTTCGCTACAGGGGTGTACGGCAGCACCGCTCCCGGAAGCAACCGGGCTTTCGGCGTCAAGGGGGAGACCTACGCCAGCGGCACGGCTTCCGCCGGAGTGCATGGCAGTGCCCGTGCGAGCAGTGGAGAGGTCTACGGCGTCTATGGCCAGAGCGATTCTTCCTCGGGGAGGGGGGTGTACGGCCTGGCTACGGACTCCGACGGCACGACCTATGGCGTCTACGGCAAGAGCGTGAGTTACCTGGGCAACGGTGTCGGAGGCGAGGGCCACACGGGCGTCTACGGCAAAGCCGTCGGGGGGACGCTCATCAATCCCAGCTATGGCGTCTATGCGGCGGCAGACCCTTCCGGGGAAAGTTACGGCATCTACTCCGACGGGGACGCTCACGTCGATGGCCTGCTCACGTGGAAGCCCGTTACCGGTTACCTCTCCATTCCGGCAGCGGCCTTCGTTCCGGCGGACAACTACAACAGCGAGACGCTGAACAGCGGCGCGTTCATCCGTCCGAACGGTAACCTTCCCGAGAATGTCTACGCGCCGGTTCACCTGCCACACAACGCCGTGATCACCGAGATGACTGCCCATTGGAGGGATACCTACTCCGGCGGGGATGGGACTATCACGCTGTATCGCTCCACCTTCGTCGGTAATTCAGTTCCCATCGCCCAGGTGTCCACCAGCGGGAGCGGCGGTGATGGGTCATCCTCCGATTCGAGCATCGATGCTGCCTACGCTCGTGTGGACAACTCGGGCTTTATGTACTACGTGAACGCCTACTTGCCCACGGATGGCACCGATTACGTGGGAATCTACGCCGTGGTCATCGAGTACACCATCGACCGACCGCATTAGCTGCAGTGTTGTGGAAAGGAGGCTTCGATGATGGCTGCTAAAGCGTGCTTGCTGGCGTCGAGTCGATTGTGCTCGGCGCTCAAGAGAGGATTGCTCGCTTTCCTCCCTGTCCTGATTGTTGCTGCGACTCTCGTCGGCGTGGTCTCGGCCCAATCGGGCGGAGGATACGACCTCAGTTGGTGGACGGTGGACGGAGGCGGCGGGGTGTCGAGTCAGGGTGGATACTCCCTCCACGCCACGGCGGGCCAGCCGGATGCTGGCTCGGCCTTGGAAAGCGGAGGGTACACGCTTCTGGGAGGCTTTTGGCCTTCGTCGGCATCGGGTGGCTATACCATCTACCTGCCGGTGGTGATCCGTGGATGATCCCGTGATGAGGACTCTCGGGGAGGCGGCGTAGTGTACCGCCGATCGGAGCGGGGCCGCTCTTCGGATGAGGAAAGTCTCGGTGATCAGGTGAGAGACGGGGTGTTCGAGCAGGGCAAGCGGCGGGATGCGTTCATCCTGCGTATCTGGTGGGAAGAGGGCGCTTCGGGATGGAGAGGGTGGGTTCAGCACATCTCGACGGGACGGTTCGCCTATGTTCGGACGGTGGAGGGGTTGCTGGCTTTCATCCAGCGGTTTACCTCCGATCTGACGATGCAGGAGGATCGAGAGGACGGAACCTGAGAAGGAGGCAGAAGATGAAGAAGAGGAGGCTGTACGCACTGTTTGGGGTGCTGGGGATGGTATTCGCCCTGTTTGCCCTGAGCCTGTTTCCGCCGGGAGCGGCGCAGGCTCAGGGAGGGCCGCCCCTGTTTCCGGCGGCGCTGGACACGACGTTCACCTACCA
>JALXBP010000082.1 GCA_026991395.1 Anaerolineae bacterium
TCCTCGCTCAGCCAGCGGTTGGGCACCGCCTCGGGGAATTCGTCGGTCGTGTAGCCGATGACGTAGCCGCCCGCTTCCGCCGCGCCACGGCTGACGGCCTCCATCACGGCGTGGTAACCGCCGTTGCCCACGGCGTAGCCGGCCTCGGCGAGGAGCTTCCCCAGCCGGTAGGCGGCCTCCAGATGGACAGGGTCCTTCGTCCGTGAACTGCCGAAGACGATGATCAGCTTCTGTTCCACACGTGCCTCCTCATTTCGCGTGTTGCCGCCCGCTGGGGGGCGGCGGGCCGTCAGCGACGGCGGGACCTTTCGGCTTTGAGCTTGTCAGCCTGGGCAAGGAGCGCCTCCGCGCCGCCCCTGGAGGTTCCCTCGCCCGTGCCTAACATCTGCGCCAGTTCCTCGGCGCGTGCCGGACGTTCCAGGCACTCGACGAGCGTGACGGTACGACCGCCCTCCGTCCGCTTGCCGACGCGGAAATGGCGGTCGCCGAAGGCGGCCAGTTGCGGCAGATGGGTTACGCAGAGCACCTGGTGCCCCTCCTGCGTCAGCCGCCAGAGCTTCTCGCCGACGATCGCGCCGATGCGACCGCCGATACCCTGGTCGATCTCGTCGAAGATGAGGGTGGGGGTCTCGTCGGCGCGGGCGAGAACGGTCTTCAGCGCGAGCATCAGGCGGGCGGTTTCGCCGCCGGAGGCGATGCGCTGCAGCGGCCCGAAGCCTTCGCCGCGGTTGGGGGCGATGAGGAAAGCTACCTCGTCGATACCGGTGGCATCGAAGGCCAGCGGGCCGACGGGCCTGCCCTCGATGAGGGTGCGGCCCGTCGAGGTTACGGTCTCCTCGGCGGGGAGCGTGATGGCGGGCAGGCCGTTGGGGGCCGTGCGCCGCCGGAAGCGGACGGCGAAGCGGGCCTCCTCCATCCGCAACGCGGCCAGTTCCGCCTCGACGCCTGCGGCCAGCCGACGTGCGGCCTCGACGCGGGCGGCGGAAAGTTCCTCGGCCAGCGCTGCGGCCTCGTGGAGCAGGGCCTGCTCTCCCGCTTCCAGGGCGGCGATGCGTTCGTCGCTTCCCTCCAGCCGGGCCAGTTCGGCCTCGGCGCGGCGGGCGTAGGCGATGACCTCGGCCAGATCGCCGCCGTATTTGCGCTGTAGTCGTCGCAGGAGGGCCAGCCGCTCCTCGATCTGGGCCAGCTTCTCCGGATTGAACTCGATGGCTTCGGCATAGCGGCGCACGGCGGCGGTGATGTCCTCCAGCCGGTAGAAGCTCTCGTCGAGGCGGGCGGCTTCCTCGGCCAGCGTGTCGTCCATCCGCAGCAGGGCGGCCATCTCGCGCTGGGCCTGCCCGATGAGGTCGAGGACGGCCTCGCCGTTCTCGTCGCCCTCCTCCATCAGCCGCAGGAAGGCGGCGGCGGCAGTGGCCAGGTGCTCGGCGTTGGCCAGCCGACGGGCCTCCGCTTCCAGCCGGGCCATCTCGCCGGGCTGCGGGCGGGCGGCGGTGATTTCCTGCACCTGGAAGCGGAGCATATCGATGCGCTGCATCCGCTCCTGCTCGCCGAGCCGCAGATCGCGAAGCTCGCGGCGCACGGCCTGGAGGCGGCGGACGACCTCGCCCAGGGCCTCCCGGCTTTCCTCCAGGCCGCCGAAGCGGTCGAGGAGGCGCAGGTGCCTGGGCAGGCGGAGGAGGGCGAGGTGTTCGCTCTGGCCGTGTATCTCCACCAGCCCCGCGGTGATGCGGCGCAGCGTGGTCAGCGAGACGAGGGTCCCGTTGACGCGGGCGATGGAGCGTCCTTCGGCACGCACCTCGCGCCCGAGCCAGAGCGTCGCCGGATCGTCGCCTTCGAGTCCCTCTTCGACGAGGAGGGGGTGGAGACGTGCGGCTTCGCTTTCGCTCAACTCGAACCGCCCTTCGATCTGCGCCTTCTTCGCCCCGCGGCGGACGAGGGTGGCGTCGGCGCGGCTGCCCAGCAGGAGGGCGACGGCGTCGAGCAGGATGGATTTGCCCGCCCCCGTCTCCCCGGTGAGGACGTTGAAGCCGGCATCGAAGGTCAGGTGGACGGTGTCGATGATCGCCAGGTTGCGAATGCGCAGTTCCCGCAGCACGCTACCGTTGACCTCCTTTCAGGGCCTCTTCCCAGGCGGCGACGAGCGCCGCCAGGTCGTCGAAGACGAAGTCGGGATGGACGAGGGCGCGGCGCAGCGCCTCTTCGCCGTGGACGCCGGAAAGGAGCAGGGCCGTGGGCGCACCGAGGCGCACGCCGCCGAGGATGTCGGTATCCAGCCGGTCGCCGATGACCAGCACCTCCTGAGGGCGCAGTCCCATCCGCGCCAGGGCCTGCCGGTAGAGCGCGGTTTCGGGCTTGCCGACGACGGTCGGCTTGCGTCCGGTCGCGGCTTCCAGCATGGCGAGTTGTGCTCCGTTGCCGGGGACCTGCCCCTCTTCGGCGGGGAAGGTGAGGTCGGGATTGGTGCCGATGAAGGCCGCGCCGTTGCGGATGAGGAGCGTGGCGCGGGCCATCTTCCGCCAGGTGAGGTGAGGGTCCCAGCCGACGACGACGACATCGGCCCCCCGCGCCTCCTCGTCAACGAGCGTGAAGCCCGCCTCGCGCAGGGCGGCGTGGACGCCGGGGCCGCCGACGGGATAGACGCGCCCGCCGTTCGGCCGCCGTTCGTGCAGGTAGGTCGCGGCGGCGATGGCCGAGTTGAGCACGGCCTCTTCGCCGATCTCGATGCCGAAGCGGCGCAGCTTCTCCACGTACTGGCGCGGCGTCTTGCTGGCGTTGTTCGTGACCAAGGTGAAGGCGAGCGAGTGCCGCCGCAGGAAGGCGAAGAAGTCGTGCAGGCCGGGGAGCGGCTCCAGGCCGTGCCAGAGAACGCCGTCCATATCGCAGAGGACACCGCGAAGGCCGCGCAGATCGGGGCGGGGATGGCGGGCGCGCAGCCGCTCGTAGTCAGCGGGGGTGTCGATGTCGGCGGCGAGGAGCGGCTGCCCGGCCTCGACCTCGACCGGGCGCTCCGTCGCCTTGTCGAAGAGCTGCCGCCCCCCGGCATCGCCCTGCAAGGCGGCCAGTTGCGCAAAGTGGCGACGGTCGAAGAGGGCAGGGACGGTGCGGCGTCTCTGCCAGCGGGTTACGGCGATCGAGGCCCCCGCTTCCCAGGCGGCGATCAGCCGCCGGAGGTGGGCGGGCGTCACGAAGGGCTGATCGACGGTGAGGAAGAGGACCGCCTCCGTCCGTGGGGGAAGCGCGGCGAGGCCGACGCAGAGGCTGCTGCCCATCCCCTCGCGCCAGCGGTAGTTGCGCACGACCTGCAGCGGCTGCCCTTCCAGCAGGGGCGCGATCTGCTCCGCCGCGGCTCCGAGCACCACGATGACGGGGTCGAGGCCCGCGCTCCAGGGGATGCCCGCGGTGTGGAGGATGAGCGGGCGTCCTTGCCAGGGAATGAGCTGCTTGGGCCGCCCGAAGCGGGCGGCTTCTCCGGCGGCCAGGAGTACGGCTGCGATTCGGCTCACGATCTCTCGTTGTCTCCTTACGTGCGATTTCACTTCCGCATTGTAGCGATGAACCGAAGAGGGACAAGCGGCATCCGCGCAGCTTGTCATCTCCGCCCTTCGCGCGTACAATGTCCCTGCGGCATGGCCGCACCATTCCAGACCAAGGAGAGAGACTCTATGGAGATCGAGCTTACGCTCAACGGCAAGAGGCGCACCTTCAACGTGCGCCCCGACGAGACGCTCTTCCACCTGCTGCGCCGGGCGGGGATGAAGAGCGTCAAGTTCGGCAGCGAGGACGGGACTTCGGGCTACGATACCGTCCTCGTCAACGGGAAGCTGCGCAGCAGCATCGTCACGCTGGCGGCGCAGGTGGACGGGGCCGAGGTGCTCACGTTAGAGGGCCTCAATCCGCCGCAGCGGGTCGGCTGGCAGCGGAAGAAGGAACTGCACCCCATCCAGCGGGCCTTCATCGAGACGGGCGCGATCCAGAGCGGCTACGATACGCCCGCCCTCATCCTCGCCGCCAAGGCGCTGCTCGACCGCAACCCCAATCCGAGCGAGGCGGAGGTGCGCGACTGGATCAGCGGCATCATCTCCCGCGAGACGGGCTACGTCAAGCCGGTGGAGGCGATCCTCCGCGCCGCCGCCTACCTGCGCGGCGAGACGCCCCCACCCATCGAGGGCGGGGCGGGGGAGATGTTCGTCATGCCGGAGGGGCTGCTTCCCTCGGAGCCGGAAGGCCCCGAAGGGCCGGAGATGGCCGGCGGCGGGACGGCGACCCGCCTCAAGGTTACGCCCAAGGTGGTGGTGAGCAGCGAGGCGGAGCGTCTCCGCGTCGTCGGCAAGCCGCTGCCCAAGGTCGATGCGGTGAGGTTGGTGCAGGGCCGCCCCGTCTTCACCGCCGACTTCGAGCGGCCCGGCATGCTCTACGCCAAAATCCTCCACAGCCCCTACGCCCACGCCCGCATCAAGAAGATCGACACGCGCAAGGCGGAGGCGCTGCCCGGCGTGCACGCCGTCCTCACCTACAAGAATGTGCCGCGTGTGATGTTCAGCACGGCGGGCCAGTCCTACCCCATTCCGGGGCCGATGGACTACGCCAGCTTCGACGACAAGGTGCGCTACGTGGGCGACCGGGTGGCAGCGGTGGCGGCGGAGACGCCGGAGATCGCCGAGGAGGCGCTCGAGTTGATCGAGGTGGAGTACGAGGTGCTGGAGCCGGTCCTCACGCTGGACGATGCAATGCGCGAGGGCGCGCCGGTCATCCACGACGAGCCGGACTACGTCCCCTTCGGCGAGAGCGATCCGCAGAAGAACCTCGTGGCGCAGATTCGCATCCAGTTGGGCGATGTGGACAAGGCGATGGAGGAGGCCGACCACGTCTTCGAGATCACCGCCGAGACGCAGAAGATGAAGCACGTCCCGCTGGAGCCGTGGGTCTGCCTCACCTACTGGGACGAGGACGACCGGCTGGTCATCGTAACCTCGACGCAGGTGCCCTTCCACGTGCGCCGCATCCTGGCTCCCGTGCTTGGCCTGCCGGAGCACCGCATCCGCGTCATCAAGCCGCGCATCGGGGCGGCCTTCGGCAACAAGCAGGAAGTTTACGAGGACATCCCCGCCCACCTGACGATTGCCACCGGACGCCCCGTCCTGCTGGAACTGACGCGCGAGGAGCAGTTCATCTACACCGTTACGCGCCACGCGATGCGCGTCCGCTACCGCGTAGGCGTAACGAAGGACGGGCGGATGATCGCCCAGGACCTCCACGCCTGGAGCGATACCGGCGCTTACGG
>JALXBP010000083.1 GCA_026991395.1 Anaerolineae bacterium
GACGGCGCGCTGCGTCTGCGCCTTCCCGACGGTCGGGAGCGGAGCTTCCTCGTCGGCGACGTGAGCCTCCGCCCCGGATAGGTCCGTTCGACCGCCACACGCCGCACCCCCACGCAAAAACGGGGGAAGGTCGGCACCTTCCCCCGTCTGTCTGAGCAACGTTTCCTCATCCGCCGCCCAGGTAAGCCTCGCGCACCTGCGGGTTTTCGGCCAGTTCGGAGGCCGGGCCTTCCAACTGGATGACGCCCGTCTCCATCACGTAGCCGCGATGGGCGACGGAGAAGGCCATATGCGCGTTCTGCTCGACGAGGAGGATGGTAACGCCCTGTTCGTTGATCTCGCGGATGATCTCGAAGATCTCCTCGACGAGGATGGGGGCCAGCCCCATCGAAGGCTCGTCCATCAGCAGGAGGCGCGGCTTGGCCATCAGCGCCCGCCCCACGGCGAGCATCTGCTGCTCACCGCCGGAGAGGGTGCCGCCGGGCTGCTCCACGCGCTCTTTGAGGCGCGGGAAGAGCGTGAAGACGCGCTCCATACTCTCCTCGATCTCGTGCTTGTCCTTGCGGGTGAAAGCGCCCATCTCCAGGTTCTCGCGCACGGTCAGCGGGGCGAAGATGCGGCGGCCCTCCGGTACGTGGATCAGGCCACGGCGGACGATGGCATCGGCCCCCATGCGGGTGATGTCCACGCCGTCGTAGACGATCTGTCCCTTGTCGGGACGCAGGAGGCCGGAGATCGTCTTGAGCGTGGTCGTCTTGCCCGCGCCGTTCGCGCCGATGAGCGTAACGACCTCGCCCTCCTCCACCTTGAAGGAGATGCCGTGCAAGGCGCGGATCGAGCCGTAGGATACGTACAGGTTCTTGATCTCTAACAGTGCCATACCGCCCTCCTATTTGATCTCCACGGCCTGGCGTCCCAGGTAGGCTTCGACGACGCGGGGGTTGTCGCGCACCTCCTGCGGCAGTCCCTGCGCGATGATCTCGCCGAAGTCCATCACGGTGAGCCACTCGCAGATGTTCATCACCAGGCGCATTCGATGCTCGACGAGGAGAATGGTCAGGTCGAAGCGCTCCCGGATGAAGTGAATCAGTTCCATCAACTGGTCGATCTCCTGCGGGTTCATCCCCGCCGCCGGTTCATCGAGGATGAGGAGCTGCGGCCGGGTCGCCAGCGCGCGGGCGATCTCCAGGCGGCGCTGGAGGCCGTAGGGGAGGCTCCCCGCAATGTCGTTCTGCCGCTCCTCCAGCCCGAAGATGGCGAGGAATTCCTGCGCCCGCTCGGTCAGTTCGGCCTCCTTCGCCTGGAAGTGACGGTTGCGCACGATGGTATCCCAGAGCGAATAGCCCGCGTGCGGGTGATAGGCGATGCGCACGTTGTCGAGCACGCTCAGGTTGGAGAAGAGGCGGATGTTCTGGAAGGTGCGCGCGATGCCCATCTGGATGATCTCGAAGGAGGGCAAGCCGGTGATGTTCACGCCCCGGAAGAAGATCTCCCCTTCCGTGGGGACGTAAACGCCGGTGATGAGGTTGAAGACGGTCGTCTTGCCCGCGCCGTTGGGGCCGATGAGACCGGCCAATTCACCGTGCTTGAGCGTCAGGTTGAAGTTGTGGACGGCACGTAAATTGCCGAAGAAGTGGGTCATATCGCGGATTTCGAGCACGACGGGGCGGGCTTCCACCTCCGCCGGAAGTCCTTCGGGTCGGCCTTTCATTGCGCCACCTCCTTCGCCGCCTGCTTCTTGCGCGGCGCAGGCAAGGGCCGCCGCAGGAAGGGCAGCTCGTACTGTCCGAAAAGCCCCTCAGGACGCAGGAGCATCATCAGCAGCAGGATGAGGGGATAGACGACGAAGCGCCAGGTCTCGAAACCGGCGGGCAGGTAGAGCCGCAGCGCCCCCTCCAGGAGGATGATCCAGAGGAAGCCGGTGAGGATGGTGCCGGTCATGCTGCCCAGACCGCCCAGGACGACGATGATGAGCGGGTTGAAGGACTGGATGAAGTTGAAGGATTGCGGGTGGAGGAAGGCGAGGTCGTGGGCGCGGATGCCCCCGGCAAGTCCGGCGAAGAAGCTGCCGACGACGAAGGCGAGGATTTTGACGCTCGCCACGTCGATCCCGACGAGGGTCGCCGCCCGCTCATCCTCGCGGACGGAGAGGATCGCCCGTCCGGTGCTGGAGTGGAGCAGATTGCGCATCACGACGACGACGAAGATGAAGGAGACGAAGACCCACGGCCAGGTCGTCCACTTGGGGATGCCGATCATCCCGCGCGCGCCCTTCATCTCCGGGAAGCCCAGGATGGTATCGGTGTTGTCGAGCAGCACTTTGATGATGATGGTGAAGCCCAAGGTGGCGATGCCGAAGTAGTCGGAGCCAAGCTCCAGCACGGGGATGCCGAAGAGGAAACTGGCAATCCCTGCAAGCATCGCCCCGCCCAGGAGGGCGAAGAAGAAGACGATCTCCTTGGCCATACCCGCCGAGAGGCCGCCCACCGTGCCCATCACGAAGGAGGTCAGCGTGCTCTGGAGCGGCCCGGCCACGACCCAGAAGGCCAGGATGGTCGCCAGCGTGTAGGCGGTGAACTTCGTCATCGTCGAGACGTTGTAAAAGCGGCGCAGTCCCGCAGCGACGAGGGCATACAGGAGCAGGGCGAGGATCGAGCCGAAGACGACGACCGCCAGGCCGGAGGCATCGCCGTGCACCCAGCGGTAGGTGATGTCGGCGGAGGCGTAAGCGCCGATGGCGTAGAAGCCGTACTGCCCCAGCGAAAACTGGCCGTTGAAGCCGTAGATGAGGTTCAACCCCAGCGTGACCATCGTGATCGCCGCGCCCCAGAAGATGATGCCCTGCCAGAAGTTGTTGACGATACCGGCACCGATGAAGAACTGCACGACGACGAAAAGCACCAGCGAGAAGAGAATGAAGTAGAGCGTTTCACCCTTGAACTTGGACAACATAGCGACCTCCTACACTTTCTCGCCCGGCGGCTCGCCGAAGATGCCCTGCGGCCAGACGAGGAGGACGACGATGAGCATCGAGAAGGCAATAGCATCCCGCATCGGCGTGGAGATGAACCCCGCCGCCAGGACCTCCGTCTCACCCATGATCAGCCCGCCGACGAAAGCGCCGGGGATACTGCCGATGCCGCCGATCACCGCCGCGACGAAGGCCTTGAGGCCGGGGATGATGCCCATCAGGTGGTGCACCTGCTTGAAGGCCGTCGCGTAGAGGACGCCCGCCGCGCCGGCCAGGCCGCCGCCCAAAGCGAAGGTCGAGGCGATGACGTAGTCCACGTTGATGCCCATCAGCCGCGCCGCAGGCTTGTCGTAGGCTGCCGCGCGCATCGCCTTCCCCAGCTTCGTCTGCGTTACGATGTACTGCAGGCCCACCTGCAGGATGATGGAGGCCCCCATAATGACCAGCATCACGTTGGAGGCGGAGAGGTCCCACACCTTGCCGCCCACCTCGATCTTCACCCCGGCCAGCGTCAACACGACGGCGAGGAAACCGCCAAAGAGCATGCCGAACTGGAGGAGAGGATGGCGCGCCCAGGCTTGCGCCGCCGCGTTCCCTTTCTTCCCCATCACCAGCATGACGATGTAGGTCACTACCGAGACGATGAAGAGCACCCACATCCCGATCATAGCGGCGGGCGGGATCGTCCCGGCATCATAGACGACCACCTCGAAGGGGCGAGGGTAGGTGATGTAGTTGTTGCTGAAGACAAAGGGCAGCGCGCCGAAGTACTCCAGGAAGAACGAAACCCCGATGGCGGTAATCAGCGCCGCAATTCGGGGTTTGTTGCGCAAAGGCCGATAGGCAAATCGCTCCATAACGATGGCCAAGATGCCGGAGACCAGCATCGACAACAAGATCACGGTAATCGTCCCGATGAGCACAACCAACCCCTCCGACATCGACGGCCAGAGGCGGGCGGGCCATCGATGAAGATTCATCGTTGCAATGGCATAGAAGCTGGTGAAGGAGCCGACCATGAAGACATCGCCGTGGGCAAAGTTGATCAGCTTGACGATACCGTAGATCATCGTGTAACCGAGAGCGATGAGCGCATAAATAAAGCCTAACTGCAGGCCGTTCATCACCTGCTGGGTAAAAACGGAGGGGTTATCCACGAAAGCCTTGCCGAGCACGTAGATCACCCCCACGCCCAACAGGGCAAAGAAAGCGGCGCTGAGACGGTTGAGCCACGCTCCGTTCTTGCGATTCAGGAACGCGGTGTTCACCGATGGGGAACCTTCCGCCCGCACTCCCATATGTAACCTCCTTCAAATGCAATATCGTAACTCATCCACAAAACGCAAAGGATGGGGCCGAGGCACGGATAAGCCCCGGCCCCAGAAAGCTCGCACAGGTTACGGAGCAATCGTCGTCACGAACTCCACCTTGCCATCCGCGATGTGGAGGATCACGGCGGGCTTGATGGGGTTGTGATGCTCGTCGAAGGTGATGTGGCCGGAGACCACGTCGAAGGAGCCGCCAGCCATCGCATCGGCGACCTTCTGCGGGTCGGGCTCACCGGCATTCTTGATGCTCTCGAAGAGGATGTTGGCCGCATCGTAGGCCAGCGCGGCGAGCGCATCCGGCTCCTTGCCGTACTCGGCCTTGTACTTCGCCACGAAGTCCTGCACCTCAGGACGCTGATCCTGGGAGGAGTAGTGATTGGTGAAGTAACCGCCGTCCACCGCCGTCAGGTCGAGGTCGGGGGAATCCCAGCCGTCGCCACCCATCATCACCGCGTCGATGCCCTTCTCACGAGCCTGCGCCGCGATCAGGTTGACCGTGGAGTAGTAATCGGGCATGTAGAGGATGTCGGGGTTGGCATCCTTCACCTTCGTGAGGATGGCGGAGAAGTCCTGATCCTCGCCCGTGTAGGTCTCCCAGACGACGACCTGGCCGCCGCCCGCCTCGAAGGCATCGCGGAAGAACTCGGCCAGACCGCGGACGTAGTCATTCCCCTGGTCGAGGAGCACCGCAGCCGTCTTCGCGCCCAGGTTCTCGAGCGCGAACTTGGCGGCCACCGTCCCCTGGAAGGGGTCGATGAAGCAGGCGCGGAAGATCAGCGACTTGGTGTTGCCGTTCTCATCCACCGTAACGCTGGGGTTGGTGGAGGTGGGGCTGATCTGGAGCACGCCGTTCGCCATCGCCACCTCGGAGATGGGGATGGAGGCGCTGGAGCAGACCTCACCGATGATGAACTTCACGCCATCCTGCTGGATGACCTTGTTGGCCGCGCTGACCGCCGCCTCGGCGTTGCACTGGCTGTCCTCAACGACCGGCTCGATCTGCATCCCCAGGACGCCGCCATTCTCGTTCCACTCCTTGATGGCCAGCAGCGCACCGTCGCGGGTGGACTGCCCGAAGGTAGCCACATCACCGCTCAGCGGGGCAAGGATGGCGACCTTGAGGGTCTTCGGCTGCGCACCACCGCCGCACGCCGACAGCACGATCGTTGCGAGCACCAGGGCTACGATAACCAGATTCCGCACACGCATATCTCTCCTCCTTTAGTTTGATGATGGAACAAACGGGACACAATCGCAGCTTCTTCCTTCGCTATCGTACAGGGCATCACCTCCTTTGGACAGAAACGTTGTGCCCGTCAGGTAACGGGGGAACAGGCACACGTCTGCATTTTAGCAAGAAACAAAAGCGATGTCAAATGCCTGCCGCCCCGAAAATGCCCCTGCGACGAGCACGCGGGCGGCGAGGATGGTCAATACCCCAAACGCCGATCGACCAGATTGAGCAAGGGTGCCCCTTCGAGGTAACGCCGCAGGTTCTCCAGGAAGATGGTCGCCTCACGCTCGACCAAGCGCGGTGTGCTCCAGCTATTGTGCGGCGTGATGATGACGTTCTCCATCGTCCACAGCGGTGAATCGGGCGGCAGCGGCTCCTCGGTGAAGACGTCCAGCGCCGCCCCGCCGATCTCCCCCGCCTGCAGGGCGCGGATCAACGCGGCCTCATCGACGACCGCCCCGCGGGCGACGTTGATCAACCACGCGCTCGACGACATAGCGCGGAAGTGCGGTTCGCCGATCAGCCCCCGCGTTTCCGGCGTGAGCGGCACGGCTACGACGACGAAATCCGATTCGGCACACAGCCGCTCCAGCTTCTCGATCGGCATCGTGCGATCGACGTGTGCCTCGTCTCCCCTGGGATGACGGCGCACGGCGAGCACACGCATCCCCAACATCTTCGCCATCTGCGCCGTCTGCCGTCCGATGTGCCCCAGCCCGACGAGGCCCAGCGTCATCCCCTCAAGCTCCAGCAAGCGGTGGCGCTTCCAGAGCCGCGCTTCCTGCTGACGAAGGAAGGTCGGCATCCGCTTGACGATCATCAGCAGGTAGGTGAGAACCATCTCGGCAATCGGACGGTCGAAGACCCCGCGGGCGTTGGTAAGCTGCACGTGCGGGGGAACCTTCCCCAGCGCGTGATCGACCCCCACGCTGACCGAGTGAATCCAGCGCAAGGAGGGCAGGGCCAGCAGCCGACGCCGCACCTCCGGCGGCAGACGCCACGGCAGGACGAGCACCTCCGCTCCCTCCGGCGGAGCGGACAGCTTCCCCTCCAGCGTCACGGTGACCATCTCCACGGGCACCTCGAAGGCTTTCGCCGCCTCCTCGACGGGCGCAGCCATAAACTCAGGCACGATGATCTTCATCTGATCCCCTCCCATCGCACAGGTGCTCCAAGGATACCACAGGGCGGGCAAAATTCGGAAACGAAGGCTATCATCCCCCCGCCCCTGTGGTATAATGCCCGCATCGTCAAAAAAGGCCGCAGGAGTAGAAGAATGCGCATTTTTCGCCGGTTGCTCTCCCTGGTCGTGAGCCTGGCCATCGTGGGCCTGCTCACGCCGACCCCGCTCCTGGCCGACCACGCCCACCCTCCCGACAGCGACGTCCCCCTCTTCCTCCCCGACCGCAGCGGCGACTACCTCTGCGTGCCCAGCCTCACCTACCGCCAACCTCAACGCTGCCCGCCCTTCAGCCCCGGCGCACGCCGTGTGCGACTCGAATACCTCCGCGCCCATCTGCCCAATCCCCTCCCCGAACTCCCCGTCGAGGAGATCGAGCCGCCGGAGGACAACCGCGTGAGCAACTACACCTACGCCTACGTCGTCAAGCTGCCCGCGCCCACCTACGCCCATCCCGCCGAGGCAGAGGTCGGTATGCCGCCCAAGCGCCTCTTCGAGGACGGCTTCAACTGGTTCAGCGTGCAGGGCAAGGTGGAATACAACGGCCAGCTCTGGTACCAGGTCAACGAAGAGGAATACATCCAGGCCGACTACGTGGTCATCGTCAGACCCTCGCACTTCCACGGCATCGTGCTCAGCGAGCAGCCGCGCTACCCCTTCGCCTGGGTCGTCCGGCAGACACAGGCCGCCTCCTCTCCCGGCGGCACGCCCGACGGCCCCATCCTCCGCCGCTACGACCTGGTAACCCTCTACGGCCAGATCGATGTCGGCGACAGTTGGTGGTATATGATCGGGCCGGATCAGTGGATTGCGCAGGATACCGTCGGACGAGTCGATGTCGATCCGCCACCGGAGGGCGTCGCCCCCGGCGAGAAGTGGATCGAGGTGGACACCTTCGAGCAGACGCTGGCCGCCTACGAGGGCACGCGCATGGTCTTCGCCACGCTCGTCTCCAGCGGCAAAGGGCGGAAGAACTGGACGCCGGACGGCCTGCACCGCATCTGGGCCAAGCTCCCGACGACACCGATGAGCACGCCCGATTCCGGGCCGGACAAGCCCGACTGGTACTACCTGGAAGATGTGGAGTGGACGCAGTACTTCTTCGACGACTACGCCCTCCACGCCGCCTACTGGCACGATGCCTTCGGCTTCGTGCGCAGCCACGGCTGCGTGAACCTGGCCCCGCTCGATGCCAAGTGGCTCTTCCGCTGGACCTCGCCCCCCGTCCCGGAAGGGGCCAAGGTCGTCTACAGCGACGACGCCCATCCGGGCACGTGGGTCTGGGTCCACCACTCCCACCCCATCCCCGGCATCCTGCCGTGAAAAGGAGCGATGATGCGCGAAGTCGAATTCCTCAGCGGAGCGGAAGCCATCGTCCGCGGCGCGCTGGCCGCAGGATGTGATTTCTTCGCCGGTTACCCCATCACCCCCGCCACGCCGATCCTCCTGGCGATGATGCAGGCCCTCCCCCGCGTGGGAGGGATCGCCATCGAGGGCGAGGACGAGATCGCCAGCATCGGGATGTGCATCGGCGCAGCCACCGCCGGACGCCGCGCCATGACCGCTACCAGCGGCCCCGGCATCAGCCTCTACAGCGAAAACATCGGCCTGGCGCTGATGGCCGAGGTGCCGCTGGTCATCGTGGACGTGCAGCGGATGGGGCCATCGACCGGCGCGGCGACGACCGTCGGCCAGGGCGATGTCCAGTTCGTCCGCTGGGGGACGGGCGGCGGCTACCCGCTCATCGTCCTCGCACCCCACTCCATCGAAAGCTGCTACACGCTGACGCAGCGGGCCTTCGAGCTGGCCGAGCGCTTCCGCTGCCCCGTCATCCTCCTCACCGACAAGGAACTGAACCTGACGCGGGCCACCGTCTCCCTCCCCGCCCCCACCTACCCCGACAAGCCCGCGCCCGCACGGCCGCACTTCGGCACAGGTCGGGTGATCCACGTTACCGGCTCCACCCACGACGAGGAGGGCAACATCACCAAAGACCCCGCCAAGGTCGAGGCGCTGAACCGCCACCTGTGGGACAAAGTGATGGCGCACCGCGCCGAGATCGAATCCGGCCACCTCGACCGCGACGCCGACGCCGACGTGCTCTTCGTCGCCTTCGGCAGCGCCGCGCGGGCGATGGAGGCCGCGGTAACAGAGGGGCGGGCGGCAGGGATGCGGCTCTCCGCGCTCACACTGGAGACACTCTGGCCCGTGCCGGAAGCGCTGATCCGCCGCGCGGCCCGGGGCGTCCGCCGCGTCGTCGTCGCCGAACTCAACCCCGGCCTCTACGTGCGCGAAGTCGAGCGGCTGCTGGCCCCGCAGGGGATCGAAGTCCGCTCCCTGCACCGCATCGACGGCAAGCTCATCCCGCCGGAGGCCTTCCTGGAGGCTGCGCAGTGATCCCGCTCCTCGCCTTCCTCCTCGGCCTGCTCGTCGCCGTCCCCGCCGTCCACCTAGCGGAAGCCGCGATGACCCACCGCCGCGCCGGAAAGCCGCGCTGCCCCTACTGCCGCACCCCGCTTCCCCCGCGCCAATGGAGCACCACCCTCGCCTACCTCACCGGACAACGCCGCTGCCCCGCCTGCGGCAAGCCCCTGCGCCTCCAGCGGCTCGTCGGCGAGGTGGGGCTGGCCGTAACCTGGGCACTCACCGCCCATCGCTTCGGCCTGACGCCGCGTTCGATCGCCGCCATGCTCGCCGTTCTCCCCCTCTGGATGATCACGGTAACCGATCTCGAAAGCCGTCTCATTCCCAACCGCGTCATCCTGCCCGCGTTAGTGCTCATCGCCTTGCCCACGCTCCTGTGGGGGCCGCCCGTCCCCGGTCTCGAGGGGTGGCGATGGTGGCAGGGGCCGGTCGGGGCGCTCCTCGGCTTCGTGGCGATGTGGGTGCTCGCCACGCTCGGCCAACTCCTCGTCGGCGAGGGGGCACTCGGCGCGGGCGATGTCAAACTGGCCGCCTACGCGGGCTTCGTCGTCGGCTATCCGCTGGTCATCGAACTGCTCATCGTTACCTTCGTCCTCGGCGGCACGGGCGGGCTGTTGCTCCTGCTCGCGCGGCGGGGCAACTTGCGCAGCGCGATGCCCTACGGCCCCTACCTCGTCTTAGGGACGGTGGCCGTCCTGCTCTACCACGTGGAGCTAACGCGCTGGCTCTTCGGAGGCTGAAGATGCAGATCGAAGGCGTGATGCAGAACCCCCAACTGGAAGGCGGCACCTTCTTCTGGCCCGGTGAGCGCCGCGCGGAGATCGGCGTTCTCCTCATCCACGGCTTCACCGCGACGACGGCGGAAGTGCGCCCGCTGGCGCGGCGGCTCCACGAAGCCGGATACACCGTCGCCGCCCCCCTCCTGCCCGGCCACGGGACGACGCCGGAGGATATGAACCGCCGCCGCTGGACCGAGTGGGTCGGCGCGGCCAAGGCAATGCACCAACGACTACGCGAACATTGCGAGATCGTCTTCATCGGCGGGGAATCGATGGGCGGTCTGATCGGCCTCTACTTAGCCAGCCGCTACGCCGAGATCGCCGGGCTGCTCACCTTCGCCCCCGCCGTCGAGGTCGCCAGTCCCAATGCCAGGCTCGCGCCGCTGCTGGCGCAGATCGACCCCATCATCCCCAAGCCGGGCAGCGAGCGAACCGAACCGCTCACCCCCGCCGATGAACTGTGGCAAGGCTACCGCGTCGTCCCCGTCCGCGCCCTCCGTGCCCTGATGCGGCTGCAGAAGGTGATGCACCGCCGCTATCCCCTCGTCACCCAGCCCGTGCTCATCGTGCAGGGACGGCACGACGGGAGCGTTACCCGCGAAGGCCCGGCCATCCTCGCTCGCGAGCTTGGCTCGTCGTGGATCGAGATTCACTGGATGGCGAACTCCACCCACTGCGTGCTCATCGACGCCGAGCAGGCCGAAGTCGAAGCGCTGGCGCTGGAGTTCATCGAGCGCCGCCTGCGTCAACTGGAGCGTTAGCCGACCAGCGACCGGAGCAGCGCCTCGAAGGCGGAGACCGTCCGCCCGATCTCGAAGTGCGAGGCCGCCCGCCGCCGCCCCGTCGCTCCCATCGCCCCGCGCCGCTCCGGCGCATCGAGGAGGCGCACTATCGCGTCGGCCATTGCTGCCTCATCGCCCGGCGGCACGAGCACCCCGGTTTCCCCATCGACGACGATCTCCGGCAATGCCCCGTGCGCAAAGGCGATCACCGCCTTGCCCATCGCCATCGCCTCCACGTTGACCAGCCCGAAAGGTTCCGGATCGCCGGGATGGACGAAGAGGTCCATCGCTGCCAGCGCGGGGCGCGTATCGTCCACCTGCCCGGTGAAGACGACGCGCTCCGCCAGCCCCAGTTCCGCGGCCAGATGACGCAGCCGCTGCGGGTAACCGTCCTCCACGCCGAAGGGGGAGCCGCCCACCACGACGCCCCAGAGCGACGGGCGCGCCCGACGGACGCGGGCCACGATTCGCAAGAAGCGCTCCTGTCCCTTCCACGGACGCAGCCGCCCCACCATCCCCACGAGCGGGGCCGCCTCGGGAATGCTGTAGCGGCGTCGAAAGGCCCCTCCCCCCATCCCCGGCTCGAAGGTGGCGACCTCGATGCCGTTGTGGATCACCTCCACCCTCTGCGGAGAGGGGAGATGGGCCGCCGTGGCCTGCGAATTGGCGATCACCGAGGCGGCGAGGTGGCAGAGGAAGCGCTTGCCCAGCCCGTCGGCCCAGGGATGGCGGGGGCGACCCTCCCTAAGCCAGAAGTCGCGCATATGCCAGACGAAGGGACGGCCGGCAAGCCGCGCGCCCAATGCGCCGTAGAAGGCGGCGCGGACCGTATTCGCCACGACGAGCCTCGCGCCCGTCGTGCGCACCAACCCGCTCAGCGCACGCGCACCGCCGAGCCAGTCGAGCGCGGCGGTGGTCGAGCGGCGCAGGCGCGGGAAGTCGAAGGGATGAACGGGCACCGCCATCGCCGTGGCCGCCTGCGCCAAGGCCCCCGGCGGGCAGGCCAGGTGCGGCTCCCATCGCCGACGATCCAGATGGCGCAGGAGGAGGAGCAGGCTGCGCTCCGCTCCGCCGAGGGCAGCGGCGTGGTCGAGGAAGAGGAGCACCGTCGGACTCACCAGCGCCCCTCCAGCACCTGCACGAACATCCGGTAGAGGTCGCGCATCCGCCTAAGCGGCGCGCCCTGCCAGGCAGGCCCCCAATGCAGGCAGACGGCTTGCTGTCCCGGCGCTTCCGGGTGGTAGCCGTGCATCCCCTTGGGCTTGTGCCGGGCAAAGGTGCTCGGCTCGAAGGCCAATCCTTCCTCCAGCACGAAGATGAAGTCGCCAAAGCGCGGATCGGTGATGCCGTACTCGCGCCGCTCCACCTCCGTGACCAGCCGTCCACCCGCAAAGGCGCGCAGGTAAGCGGCGATCGGCGCTCGCAGCCGCTCGTCCATCACCCAGACGCGGAGGAGATTGGCATCGCTGAAAGCGACGTAGGTCGCGGAAGAGGATGGCCCTATCTCCCGCTCTAACGCCAGGCTGACCCCCTCCTTGACCGTGACCATGCCGTGGTCGGAGACGATGAACAGATGCCCTCGCGGATGCTCGGCGGTGAAACGCTCGATGATCGCACCCAGCCAGGCATCCAGACGACGCAGGTAGTCGAGGTAGGGGGCTGCCTCGATGCCGTAGCGATGCCCAAAGCCGTCCAGGTCGGGGAAAGGGGCGAACAAGGTGGCTTCCCCGGCACGCAGCCGCCGCATCACCTCCTCGAAGACCGCCTTGTCGCGCTCTCCTTTGGGCAGGGCGGGGATGGGCAGGAAGGTCAGAGCCTCGTAGGTGGTGAAGATCGAGGGGTGAGGGAAGGCGGTCGGATCATCCAGGAGATGCCGCCCTGTCAGGGCGAACTTGTCCAGATGGCGCAGGGGGATATTGGGGACGATGGTGCCGGGATGGTAGTTGCGCGTCAGCAGGGTCTGGAGACCACGGTTCAGGAGGTAGGGGCGGAAGAGCGCATCGAGCAACGGGAGAAGGCGGCGGTAACGCCATCCCGGCGAGCGCGGCGGATCGTAAGTCCATTCGCCGAAGTAGCCGACGTCATCGGGCAGGAGACCGGCGAACATCTCGGCGTGGATGTTGACGCTGTAGCCGAAACCGGGGCGGATCGACCACGCCTCAGGAGCCTGCCGCATCCATTCCGTGCGGGGCAGCAGGGCAAAGGGCATACTGTCCACAAAGAGGATCAGAAGCTCAGGATTCATCTTCCCACTCCATCACATCGTGAAAACGCGCCGCGTACGCCGGATCGCCTAACCGGATGAAGGCCCGCCAGAAGTCGCCCCACCTCGAACGCAGCGCAAGCCAGCGTGTGGCAAAATCCCCCGCCGCTTCCTCCTCGAAAGGCGGCCAGAGGCGGTGCAACGTGCGCGCCGCGACCTGCAAAGAGGTTTCCGCCGCCGCGTGCTCGCCTCCCAGATGGCTCAAAGCCGCGCGATGCATGGCCAGCAGCCCCAGCGTCAATTCGCTCTTGCGACGCAGCCGCAGCCATTGCCAGAGCCGCCGCGTGCCGTAACGTCGTCCCAGGCGGAGGGCCAACCGTCCCCATCCGTAAAGCTCACCACGCGACCGAGGAGACTCGTTGAAGAGATGATGAGACCGCGAGGCCAGCGCATCCAGCGACATCCCCTGCGGCAAGAGGAAGGTCAGCGCCTGTTCGAGCGCCGCGACGACCTCCCCGTAGAGCGGCACAAGCGCCGCTGCGGTGAAGTCGGGAGCCAGACGGCGCTCCAGGCAGCGCGCAAGAAAGCGCGGGAAGGTCGGGGCAAAGGCGGTGCTCATCCGCAATCGCTCTCCCTCGCGCAGGAGGTAGGCAACGCGAGCGCGGTAGGTGGGAAGCAGCACCCCCTCGTGGGGCAAGAGGACGGTGGGGATATCCAGCACATTGCGACAGAGGACGTAGCCCATCACCCGTCGTTCCCGCTCACGCAAGGGGCGTCGCAGCAAAGCCCGCGGCAGATGGAGCAGAACGGCCCACAGCCGCTTGAAGAGGATCTCCCGCGTGTTGGCATAGTCCAAATTCGCCGTCGTCACGAGGGGCACTTCCTGCAGCAGGTCCTCGCCGTAGAGCAGCTTGCCGTTCGCCCTCAGTTCGAAGGTAAAGATCGTCGGCGGCAGCGTGGCAAGACGTCGCCGCTCCCGCACGGCCACGTCGATGTGGAAAAGGGGGTTGGGATTGGCGATACGCCGCTCCTCCTCGGCGATGATGTGCCGCAAACGTCGCCGCGCCTCGCCACTCAGACGGCGAGGGACGACGAGGAGAAACTCGAGGTCGCTGAAGAACTCCACCGATCCATCGGGACGGAGCCGGTAGCTCAGCTCGTTGCGGGCCGCGGAGCCAAGGAGGAAGATCGCCTGCGCAGGCGCAGCTCGGCGGATGGAGGCCGCCAAGCGGGAGAACAGGGAATCGACACCGGCGTTCTGATGGCCGCTCATGGCTTCACGACACGGTAAAGTGTTGCCGTTGAAAAAAGATGTACCGGCTCGAAGAGGGCCGGATGCCTGCGCACGAAAGAGGCCATCTTCATCTCATCAGCAGGGCGAACCTCGGCAACGACCAAGTAGTCCGCCGAACTCGTCTGCAGGTAACGTTCGAGGCTCTCATCATCCCAGCGGGATGGATAAGGCACTGTTCGGTGTGCAGACCAGAGGTAGAGCAGGTAGGGCTTGCGGGCCATCACGACGGCTTCCGCGGGAATCTCCCTTTCGATCCAGCCGGCAACCGCCTGGTAATCCTGCCAAGGCCCCGGATAACGCTCGAATACCTGCTGCTCACATACCACCGCAACGCCGACCAGGTTGGCCCCCACGTAGAGGGCCAGCAGCAGGGCAAGCCACCGCCGTCCTCGCCCTATCGGCGCGGGCAGGAATGCCACGAGGAAGAGCATAACCACAGGCAGAAGGGGCACGAGGAACTTCTCGCCTTGCCACGGCCATAGCAGAGTCACGATCACGTAGCCTGCGAGATAGAGCGCAAGAAGCCGACGAGTTCCACCTCTCCCCACCGTCCAGCCAAAGTACCCGACGACGCCAAGGCTCAGCCAGCCAAGGCCGCTCAACAGCAGCGCGGACCAACCGCGATGACCCGCCATCGCAAGGACACGCGAAGGCGCATAGAACAACAATCCCGCCCAACTTGTCCCATAGCTCCCCATACGCGCGATGAGCATTCGCGCGCCCTGGTATCCCTGACCGAACAATTCCGCGAGATAATTATCGGGAACCCTCTCCCCACGAACCCGAATGAGATAAAAAGCCCACGGCATACTTACGAAGCCGGACAAAGCAACCGTAAGCAACACTCGTTTCCAGCGACGCCTCATCGCGAAATAGACGACGAGGGCGAGCAGCAAGACGATGCCCACGGTCCTCGTCAGCCAAGCCAAGGCAGCAGATACCACGCCGAAGACGAGCGCCCATCTCGCCGAGCGCCCCTCTAATGCTTCCGAGCGGACAACGAGGAGGATGGCAGAGAGCGTAAAGAGGACGTACAGCCCCTCGGGACGGAGCATCGTCGCGTAGCGATAGACCCAGGGATTGGTCAACGTCAGCACCACGGCCAGAACGGCCCGCTCCCTCCCCCCGTACCGCCGCGCGAGGACGTACAAAGGCACCATCGCGCCCCAGAAAGAAAGCAACGAGATCGTCTTCAAGAGAGGCCACATCCGTGCAAGGTTCCCAAATTGCCGCAGTCCCTGGATACCCATGGCGAGGATCAAGGGAAAAAGCGGAGGGAGTTTGACAAAAATTGGGGCGGTCGGCATATTGATGAGCCGAAATCCCTCTCCCTTAGCCAAAGCCTCCCCCAAAATGAAATAGCGGGCACTATCTCCGCCGGTATCCCAGTAGCCGTTGACACCCAAGAGGTACAGGAGGAAGAGGGACAGCCCACTCCCCACGAGTAGCCACGTCGACACGCCTTTGCGCGAGCTGATCATACTATGCCCCTCGGATCCATTGCCACAACCGATACCCCAACAGCCGATATACCCCTCGCTCTTCCGGCGTAGCCACGATCAACAGAAAGCCCGGCCACAACATCACGAGAGCGGCGCGGGCGAGCAATGTCAACCATGACGTTCCCAGATGCATCTGCCATCCGATGACGGCCAGGACAAGAGCGGCCACGCCCCCCAGAGCAATCCGACGCCATTCGTAGCGCAGAGGATGCAGACGATGGGAAAGAACGATTGTGGAAAACGCCAGGAACAGGTAACTTCCGGCCGTAATCACGGCCGAGGCCATCACACCAAAACGCGGCACGAGGGCCACATTGAGGCCGACATTGAAGAGCGCGGCGACCGCCGTCAATCGGGGCAGGTAGACCGTCCGGCGGGTGAGGAGAATCACGCTGCTCTCCAAGAAATAGAACCCCTGGAACAAGAAAGCCACAGCAATCCAGGGCACCAGGCGATAAGCCGCCCGATAAGCGGGCGAAGCGATGAGAGCGATCACAGGCTCGGCCAAGACAATGATGCCCAGGCTCAACCATATCAATACCCAAGCGTAATAGGTAGCCAAGCGCGCAACAATCGGCTCACCGTCCTCCAGCGCCATCTTGCGATAGAAGAAAGGTGTCCACGCGCGATTGAGAGAGGTCATAACCATGTTGATGCTCAAACCCAACTGATAGGCCAACGTGTAGAGGCCGATAGCGGCCAGCGATACATAGCGTTCCAAGATGAGCCGGTCGGCGAAATTCAAGGCCCATTTAGCCAGCAGGTGAGGTACCAGTGGCAAGCCAAAGCCCAACGCACGGCGCACGGCCTTCCAATCCCAATGCCAACGGATATAGTGAAGCATCAGGCCGAGGTAGATCAGATTGATGACCAGAGCGCCGCTAAACTGCCCCAACAGGCTCCCCACCACACCGCGCCGACGAAGGACGACGAAGTAGATGATGAACAACGCATTGAGCAGGAAGCCCAAGACCGAAAGCAGACTAAACCACCCCGCCTTTTCCCGCACACGCAAGAGCGAACGCGGCGTCATCGCCAGCGCGTTGAGCGCGGCAATCCCGATGGCCAGTTGCAGGTAGGGATGGAAAGGGATGTTAACGAAGAGACGGTCGAAACAGCAGAGGCCGAGCAGATAGACAGAGGCGACCAAACCGCCCAAAAGCAGCAGCCATCCCAGCCAGATGCTGCCCACCAAGCGACGGCGCTCCTCCTCGTGGCGATAGTCGAAGTAGAAACGCGCGATCGCGCCGGAGATACCCAGCCCAAAGAGCGGGACGAGCACCTTTTGCATCGTACCGACGATGCCCAGCACGCCGTATTCCGCCGTCGTCAGGACGTGGCTGTAGATGGGAATGAGGAGCACGCCCAGGGCCTGAATCAGCAGATCGCCGAGGACGTACAGCGAGGTCTGCTTGCCCAAATGCAAGACAGACCTCGCTAACGACCGCTGCTCATCACGGGCCATATGCGCCGCCTACGGCAACC
>JALXBP010000084.1:0-20120 GCA_026991395.1 Anaerolineae bacterium
CCCCCACCCTCCTGCGCCGAGCAGCGCCGCGGGAAGCCCCAGGCCCCACAGTCCCATCTGCCAGAGGGGGTAGAGCCACGGCCAGGTGCCCAGGTACTGCTCCGTGTAGGAGAAGAGGTAGCGTCCGGCAGCCATGCCCGCTTGGACCAGGGGGCCGCGCCAGCAATGGAGATGGAGCAGGAGCGCGGGGTCGGCGACGGCGAAGCCGATCGACAACGCTGCGGCATATCGACGCAGTGCAGGCCATCCACGGCGGGCGGCCATCAGGAGGGGAACGGGGAGCGCCCATACCAGCGACACCTTGCTCGCCAGCGCCCACGCCAGCATCACGCCGGAGGCTCCCCACCGCCGCCGATAGGTGAGGAGGATGGCCAGCGAGGCGAAGAGAGCCGCCCACGGGTCCACGGTGTAGAAGTGGCCCTGCTGGATGGGGAAGGGGGCGACGGCCATCAACCCTCCGGCCAGGAGCGCGCCGCCGCGTCCGGCCAGGAGCCGCCCCCAGCCCATCGCCGCGGCGACCAGCGCCGTGCCCACGAGCGCGGCAAGGAGACGCGCCGCCAACAGCGGATCGGCATTCGGGGCGAAGGCCAAGAGCGGGCGCAGGGCATAGAGCGGCAGGGTGCCGTAGGGGAAGTCGGCGGCGGCGCGGCATGGATCGCCCCACAGCGGCGTCGATTCCGCCACGCCGATCAGGAAACGCTCATCGGGGTGGAGGGCGAAGCCGCCATCCCAGGCGGGGGCGTACATCCGCGAGGCAGCCGCCACGAGCACGATGCCCATAGCGGCCAACCGCCACCGCCACGCAGTCATCCACCGTCCCTCCTTTCCGCTTTCCGATGTATGTAGCGCAGGAGATGTATTTTGTCAACGATCGCCAAACACGCTTGACCCACAGCGAGATGCGACCATACTCCATAGCGTGGAGGAAGGAAGATGTGCGAAAGGAGCACCTCACGCAAGAATACCGCATCGGCCTCCTTTATGGGTAGAGGGTCGTTCGACTTGCAACCTTTTTCCAAAATGGGTATACTAACGATGTTGAACGTGGACTTGGAGGGTTCTGGATGAGGAAACGGATTGCGGCGATGCTGATGATCATCGTCGTGCTGCTGGCCGGTACGGGTGCCGAGGCGACGCAGGCACAGGAGGGTGTGCTGGGATACCACGTCGTGCGGCCGGGAGAGACGCTCTACTGCATCGCCAGAGCTTACGGTGTTTCGCCGTGGGAGATCGCGCTACGCAATCATCTCATCAACGTCAACCTCCTCCACGCAGGCGATCGACTGGCCATTCCGGCTGCCCCCATCTCGATAGCGCAGGGGCCGGTCTGCCAGGCACAGTTCTTCTCTCCTTACACCGGCGGCTGCCGGATTCCCTACACCATCCGGCCCGGCGATACGCTCAGTGCTATCGGGCGGCGTTACGGAGTGGACATTTGGACGCTCGCGCACTATAATGGCATCTTCAACCTGAATGTAATCCGGGCCGGAGCTACACTCTGCATTCCATAATGACGCCACGTACCGTGAAACGGCGTTAGCCGCAAGAGGAGAAAGTGATGCTGGTAAACATGCTGGTATGGGGGTTGATCGCCGGTATCATTCACTTTGTCGTTGTGGGCATACTGTATATGAACCCTGTGGTCGCACAGGTGTACAAGAAAGCTGAAGGGTCCCCGGCACTAAGAGTTTGGGAGGACCAAAAAGAGTACTTGATCAAGATGTTCGCCGGAACACAGATCGAGATATTCATCTTGACCGGAGCCTACCTATACCTTCGTCAGCTATTTTCCGAGCCTACGAGCTCCAGCGTCGCCTTGACCCTTGCCTGCATCTTGTCGGCGACACGAGTCTATCCACGACTGTGGACTATGTGGATTCAAACGACATATCCCGCGAGCCTGCTGATCGTCGAATTCATCAATGGAACCATCGGGACGTTCGTCGTCATTCTCAGCCTTTGGGCGCTGTCTGTCTTATGAAAATGGCCGACAAAGTACTGCGCTTGACCGCTATCCTGCCGCGCCTCATCGCGGCAAGCGAGCGTGATCCGATGGAGAGCGTTCAGCAGCCCCTTTTCCACGGGGGCGTGGAAGCTGTATGCATAGTTCCTGTCTTTGCGAAAAGCCCGAATCGCCGCCTACACATCACAGGTTCACCAGCAGGAAAGGAGGTCAACAGTTGCAATTCCTTGTCCGTTGTCCATCAGTCCTTATCTTGACTTCGTAAGGGGAGGAATGATATGGCCCTATCCGAATCAGCGATTTCCGCACAGCGAAGCCTGCTCAGGGGGCAGCGCATTCGCAAAATCAGAGAAAGTCTAACGGCTTACCTGTTCTTGCTTCCGGCCATCACCATCATCGGTGTCTTCGGCCTCTTCCCGCTGGCCTTCGCTTTCTACGTCAGCCTCCACCACTGGCGCATCGTCCGCGGGAAATATGCCGGTCTGGCCAACTACGTCAAAGCCATCGACAACCTGGCCTACTTCGCCTTCTTCTGGGTTACCATCCTGCTGATCTACCTGGCGGTCAAGAAGATCATCGCGATGTCCAAGGAGGCGCGGGAAGTTGGCGGGAAACTGTCCATCTGGGCCTTGCCCGGCCTCATCACCGCTGTGGGGCTGGCCTGGTTCGTCAAGTTCTTCTTCACCTTCCTGCCCGGTGTGCTGGAGATCGGGATGAAGCTGCGCGGCGTAGCGGAGCGAACCCCGGAGGTCTTCCGCAAATTCCTCAAGGAAGCGTGGCTCGAACCGGCCGTGCAGGCATCGTTCCGCCAGTCGCTTCTCATCCTGGCCATCGGCCTCATCACCGCCTACCTCGTCCATCGCTTCGTTGATGACACGAACCGCGGCATCGGCTACTATTCCGCCTTCATCTCCGTCTTCATCCTCCTCATCGCCGGGCTGATGTTAGGGTGGCTGACCTGGACGGAGATTCAGGCCGCCTACGCGAAGGCGATGGAGGAGGGCAAGGAACTGGCCATCTGGTCGCAATTAGTGACGATCAGCGCAGGATTCCTCCTCCTGTACCTTTCGTGGATCGTCTGGCAACGGGCGCAGAAGACCGAGAGTAATTTCGGCTTCGCCATCCGCTTCGGTGCGGCGGCGGCTCTCATCCTGGGCGGATGGATCCTCATCGCCGAGTTGCCGCCGATCATCATCTCCGGCGACAAGGACTGGTGGCGGGGGCTTCAGGTAACCGCCTACTACTCCTTCTTCACCGTCCCCTTCCAGTTGGGCCTTTCGATGTTCCTGGCCAGCCTCCTCTTCCAGAACATCAAGGGGAAGTCCTTCTTCCGCCTCATCTACTTCCTCCCCTACATCACCAACCCGGTGGCGGCAGCAGGTATCTTCCGCGTCCTCTTCTCCGGCAAGCCCAACTCGCCGGTGAACAACATCATCACCGCGCTGGGAGGTCAGCCGCTCAAGTGGCTCGACGATCCGACCGGTCTCTTCCAGCTCCTCTTCCCGCACGCCAACATCCCCGACTGGATCGCCGGGCCGAGCCTGGCGTTGGTCGTCATCATCCTCTACAACATCTGGACCTACGTCGGCTACGATACCGTCATCTTCCTCGCCGGTCTGGGCGGCATCCCGAAGGAGTTGTACGAGGCCGCCTCTATTGACGGCGCAGATCGCTTCGCCCAGTTCCGCCACATCACCGTCCCGCTCCTCTCCCCCACCATCTACTTCCTCACGCTCATCGCCGTCATCGGTACCTTCAAGGCCTTCACACACGTCTGGGTGCTGCGAAGCGCGGCGGCGTTAGGGACGACCGACACGGCAAGTGTCGTCATCTTCCTGGAGTTCAGCCGTAACACGCGCTACGGCTACGCATCGTCGCTGGCGATCATCCTCCTGGGGGTGGTCTTGATCCTCACCCTCATCAACAACTATGTGGCGAGCAAGAAGGTGTTCTATGGCTAACGAAACGATGACCGAGACCCTGCGCAAGGCGAAAGCCAAACGATTCGATATCGCTCACTTCCTCATCTACGTCATCCTCATCTTCGGGGCGATCATCGCCGCCGTTCCCTTCCTGTGGATGGTCAGTGCCTCGCTGATGACGCTCAGTGAGGCAACCGGACGGGCGATCCTGCCGAAGGTGCCGCAGTGGGCCAACTACATCGATGCCTGGAAAGAGGCGAATTTCTCCGAGTACTTCGTCAACAGCGTCATCATCGCCGCCATCACCATCGCGGGCCAGATGGTCTTTTCCACGCTGGCCGCCTACGCCTTTGCCCAGATGAAATTCCCGGGGCGCGATTTCCTCTTCACCCTCATCCTCAGCACGCTGATGCTGCCGGAGGCAGTAACATGGGTGCCTAACTTCATCACCGTAACCTGGCTGGGACGCATCGGCCCCATCCCCTGGGTGAACAACTGGCCCGCGCTGACGGTGCCTTTCATGGCCAGCGCCTTCAACATCTTCCTGCTGAGACAGTTCTTCATGCAGATACCCCGCGATCTGTGGGATTCGGCCCAGATCGACGGGGCGGGCCATCTGCGCTACCTGGTGCAGATCGTCCTGCCCATCTCCAAGGCCGCGCTGATGACCGTCATCCTCTTCACCTTCATCGGCTCGTGGAACTCGCTGGCCTGGCCGATGCTGGTTACCAACTCGCCGGAATGGCGGCCCATCTCCGTCGGCCTGAGCAGCTTCTTCGACGAAGCCGGTGCCCAGGTCCACCTGCAGATGGCCGGTGCGGTGATCACCATCGCCCCCATCCTCCTCCTCTACTTCACCGCCCAGAAGCAGTTCACAGAAGGGATCGCCACCTCCGGCCTGAAGGGATGAGGCTTGCCAATCGGGACGATGCCCGTACAATGCATCCACGGATGCTCGTGGAGAAAGGAGGTGATCTCGGAGGAGACGAGAAACAGAGCATGAAGCTGTTGACCAAAACATGTGCACACCATTCTAAAATCCCATAGAAGGAGAGAGTCAAGATGAAGCTACGGAAACTGTTTGCATTGCTGGCCCTGTTGGCGATGGTCCTGCCCTTGCTGGCAGCCTGCGCCAAGCCCACCGAGGCCCCGGCGACTCAAGCGCCGACCGAGGAAGTTACCCAAGCCCCTACCGAGGAGCCGACCGAGGCCCCGACGGAGGAAGTTACCCCTGAACCGACCGAGGAAGACCCGTGCGCCCCGGCGACCGATGGCCCGTGGGCCGGTGTCGATCCGCGCGGCCAGACCGTCGTTTGGTGGCACAACCACAGCCGGAACCGCGAGGAAGGGCTGAAGGCCATGGTGGAGGAGTTCAATTCCACCAACCCCTGCGGCATCACCGTCGATCCCCAGAACCAGGGGCACTACAGCGACATCCGCGACAAGATGAACGCTGGCTTCAGCACGGGCGATCTCCCCGGCCTGGTCGTCGGCTACCAGAACGATGAGGCCTTCTACGCCCTCGTGGACGGGCTGGTCGATCTCAACACGCTGATCGACGACCCGAAGTGGGGCTTCACCGAGGAGGAGCGCGCCGACTTCTACGAAAAGTTCCTCGAGCAGAGCGTCCACCCCGCCTTCGGCGGCAAGCGCCTGGGCTTCCCGCCCAACCGCTCCATCGAGGTGCTCTACTACAACAAGACCTGGCTGAACGAGCTGGGCTACGAGAACCCGCCCGTGACCCCGGAGGAGTTCGAGGAGATGGCCTGCGCAGGCGCTGCGGCCAACGGCGACGGCACCGGCGGCTACATCCTCCGCGACGACGCCTCCGCCGTGGCGGCCTGGACCTTCGCCTTCGGCGGCAACGTCCTCACCGAGGACGGCACGCACTACGTCTACAACGGCGACGCCACTGTCCAGGCGCTGACGCTCCTCAAGAAGATGTACGACGAGGGCTGCGCCTACTTCTTCACCGAGGGCTACCCCAACCCCGAGCTGGCCAACCGCCGCGCCATCTTCACGCAAGGCTCCAGCTCCGGCATCCCCTACTACAAGAAGGACTTCGAAGAGAGCGGCACGGGCGACGAGTTCGACATCACCGCCATCCCGCACACCACCGCCGAGCCTGTCGAGAACATCTACGGCGGCGACGTGATGATCCCCAAGACCTCCCCCGAGGTCGAACTGGCCGCCTGGCTCTTCATCAAGTGGTTCACCTCCCCCGAGCAGCAGGCTCAGTGGATCCGCATCAGCAACTACTTCCCCACCCGCAAGAGCACCATCAACTTCCTCGGCGACTACGTTGAGGAGAACCCGCAGTGGGGTCACGCCTACGAACTGCTCCAGTACGGCACCTTCGAGCCGCAGTTGATCTCCTACGCCCAAGTGCGCGATATGGTTAGCGCCGCCTACAACGAGATCATGCAGGGTGCCGACATCAAAGCCACCCTCGACAAGCTCACCGAGGACGCCAACGCGCTCCAGGACGAGCTGATGTCCGAGGTGCCCTAAGCCTTAGCTTGGGCTTCAGACAAGACGCCGCTCCCCTCGCGGGGAGCGGCGTTCTTTCGTCCCACGCGGGCCTTGCAGGAACGGACTTCTGCGTGTATAATGGCCGCACCTTGAGCGAAAGGAGGCGAGCACAACCCAATCCACGGGGGAAAGAGCGCCAGGCCCGGTTCGTGCGTGCCGGGTGACGAGGTGACGGCTCATCGAGGTCGATCGGCGGATGCCGTCAGGGAGTGTGCCCCTCCCTTGTTTCCCCCCTGAGCGAAAGTTGCGTGACAAAACCGGCGGGTAACCGCCGGGACAAAAGCGCAACAGGGCCTGTCATCCCCTCCCGCAGCCCCGCGGGAGCGGATTTTCCGCGCCGGAGGGCGGTCGGCCCTTGCAGGCTCTCCGCCGACGCCCCTCCACAGCCCACAACGAAAGGGGGAAACTATGTGCGGCATCGTTGGCTACGTCGGCCCTCGTCAGGCCGCCCCGCTCATCCTCGCCGGTCTCAAGCGGCTGGAATATCGCGGCTACGATTCGGCGGGCATCGCCGTCCTGGAAGAGAGCCGGATCACCGCCCGCCGCGCCGTCGGCAAGCTGCGCCATCTGGCCGCCGTGCTGGACGAGGCCCCGCTCCGGGGCACCGCAGGGATCGGCCACACACGCTGGGCCACCCACGGCGGCGTTACGGTCAACAACGCCCACCCACACATCGGCGGCAGCGGGCAGATCGCCGTCGTCCACAACGGGATCATCGAAAACTACGCCTCGCTCCGCGCCGAACTGGAGGCGGAAGGCATCGTCTTCCACTCGGAGACGGACACGGAGGTGATGGCCCACCTGGTCGATGCCCTCCTCGCCGCCGGTCTGGACCTGCTCCCCGCCGTGCGGGAAGCGCTCCGCCGCATTGAGGGGGCCGGGGCCTTCGTCTTCCTCAGCGCCCGCCATCCACAGAGCCTCGTCGCCGCCCGCCTGGGCAATGCGGGCGGCCTGGTCGTCGGCCCCGCCGAGGGCGAAAGCTTCATCGCCTCCGACATCCCCGCCCTCCTGCCGGAGACGCGGCGCGTCCTCTTCCTCGAGGACGGCCAGATCGCCGAGGTGCAGCCGCGCGCCCTGCACATCTTCGGCGCGGACGGCACGCCCCTGACGCCGCGCATCCAGACCATCCCCTGGGACCCCGTCGCGGCGGAGAAAGGCCCCTACCGCCACTTCATGCAGAAGGAGATCGCCGAACAGCCCCGCGCCATCACCGACACGCTGCGCGGACGGGTCGATTTCCGTCGCGCCCGCATCCGCCTGGAAACGCTCCCCATCGGCGAGGAGGAGGCCCGCGCGATGCGCAAGCTGACCATCGTCGCCTGCGGCACCTCCTACCACGCCGGACTCATCGGCAAGTACCTGATAGAGCGCCTCGCCCGCCTGCCCGTCGAGGTCGATTACGGCTCGGAGTACCGCTACCGCGATCCCCTCATCCGCGCAGGCGAGACCCTGCTCGCCATCACCCAATCGGGCGAGACGGTCGATACGCTCGCCGCGATGGAGGAGGGACGGCGCAAGGGCGCGCGCCTCTGGGCCATCGTCAACGTGCTCGGCAGCCAGGCCCAGCGCATCGCCGACGGCTACATCCTGATGCAGGCCGGGCCGGAGATCGGCGTCGCCTCGACCAAGGCCTTCACCACCAGCCTCGTCGATCTCCTGCTGCTGGCGCTCGACCTGGGGAAAAAGCGCGGCGTGCTCAGCCGCGAGGCGATGGAGCGCCACGCCGCCGCGCTCGCCAGGCTCCCCCAACTCGTCGGCGAGGCTGCCCGCTTCACCCCGCTCTATGAGCAACTCGCCGAGCGCTTCTTCAAACGCGAGCACTTCCTCTACCTGGGACGCGGGATCAACTACCCCATCGCCCTGGAAGGCGCGCTCAAGCTGAAGGAGATCTCCTACATCCACGCCGAGGGCTATCCGGCAGGCGAGATGAAGCACGGCCCCATCGCGCTCATCGACGAGGCGATGCCCGTCGTTGCCATCGCCCCGCGCGACCACGTCTACGGCAAGATGATCAGCCAGATCGAGCAGGTGAAGGCGCGCGGCGGCACCGTCATCGCCTTAGTGCAGGAAGGGGACGAGATCGCCCGCAGCAAGGCCGACTTCGTGCTCGAAGTGCCCGCCCTTCCCCCCCTGCTGGCCCCGGTCGTCAACGTCATCCCGCTGCAGTGGCTGGCCTACGCCATCGCCGTGCGCCGCGGCGCGGACGTCGATCAACCGCGCAACCTGGCCAAGAGCGTTACGGTCGAATGAGGGCCTCGTCCCGAAGGGGATGAACGGGTTTGACAAATCCCTCGCCTGTGCTACAATCCCGCCGCGTCGAAAGGTGCGGGGCTGTAGCTCAGTTGGGAGAGCGCTACAATCGCACTGTAGAGGTCAGGGGTTCGAGTCCCCTCAGCTCCACAGCGGGGAGACCCGCAGCGGGCAATGGATGAAGGACGTGGGCCTGTAGCGCAGTTGGGAGCGCACCACAATGGCATTGTGGGGGTCGAGGGTTCGAGTCCCTCCAGGTCCACCAGGGGAGGCCGGTCGAACGACCGGCCTCTTTGCATCGTGCGCAACGGAGGTAACGATGGCCGAGGCATCGAGGGTCGGCATTTCGACGGCAAGTTTCTTCCCCCACCTGCTCACCGAGGAGGCGGTCGAGGCCGCGGCGCGGCTGGGCTTCGCCGTCCTCGAACTCTTCCTGCAGGCCGAGGCGGAATACGCCCCCTCCTTCGGCAGCGAACTGGCACGCCGCGCCCGCGATACCGGCGTGCGCATCCACTCCCTCCACCTCTTCGCCACCCTCTTCGATCTCTGGTCGCCCTACCGCCGCGTTTACGACGAAAGCCGCGACCGCTACCTGCGCACACTGGAGATCGCCAACCGCGTCGGCGCAACGGCCTTGACCTGGCACGGCCTCCGCTACCAGCTCGACAACCCCCTCTGGGTCGAGCCGTTCCTCGAAAGCACCCTCTGGGCGGCGCAGAAGGCCGACGAGGCGGGCGTCCTCCTCTGCATCGAGAACGTCAGTTGGTGCTACCTGCGCCGCACCGAGCACGTCGAACGGCTCAAGGCGCTCCCCGTCCCCATCGGCTTCACCTTCGACCCCTTCCACGCCGCCGAGGCCGGCGACACACCGGAGGCCGTGGCCCGCGCGATGGGCAGCCGTATGCACACGACCCACATCTCCGACTACCGCCGCGGCGGCCCGCGCCATCTGCCCCCCGGCGAGGGCGAACTCGACTGGGAGACGATCGCCGCTGCCCTGCGCGAGATCGACTACCGCGGCCCGCTCATCCTCGAAGTTACGGCGGTGCGCGACGAGCGCCGTCTCCTCCAGGCCCGCGATTTCCTGCTCCGCTGGGCGGTCTGATGGGCGCGTGGTAAAATAGCCGCACCATCTTCGCGAAAGTGGAGGTTTCGATGCGCCAATGGCTCCGGCTTCGCCGCCCGCTGCCGCCCCACCTGGCCACGCTGCTGGGGGCGACCTTCCTGGGCGCGCTCTTCGTCGCCTGGGCCGCCGCCACCGGCTCCGGCGCGGTCAACCCGCTCTTCCTCCCCGCCCCGGGCGCGATCGTGCACGCCGCTATCGAGGGGCTGCGCGACGGCACCCTCCTCGATGACACGCGCATCAGCCTCATCCGCATCACCGTCGGCTGGCTCCTTTCCACGGTAGCGGCCATCCCCATCGGCACGCTGATGGGAAGCTACCCCTTCTTCAACGCCCTGCTGGAGCCGTTCGTCGGCTTCATCCGCTACCTGCCCGTCCCTGCCTTCGTCCCGCTCTCCATCCTCTGGTTCGGCGTGGACGAACGGCAGAAGCTCGTCCTCCTCTTCATCGGCACCTTCTTCCAGGAGGTGCTGATGATCGCCGACAACGTCCGCGCCGTCCCCCAGCCGCTCCTCGAATCGTCGGCCACCTTCGGCTTCGGCGACCGCGAAATCCTCCGCCGCGTCATCGTCCCCTACGCCCTGCCGGGGATGATGGACACGATGCGCATCACCCTCGGCTGGACGTGGACCTACCTCGTCCTCGCCGAGGAGGTCGCCGCCACGCGCGGCCTGGGGCACACGATCATGCTCGCCCAGCGCTACCTCGCGCCGGAGCGCATCCTGCTGGGCATCTTCGTCATCGGCCTGCTGGGGATGGTCAGCGACCTCCTCTTCCAGGCGCTCACGCGCAAGCTCTTCCCCTGGGCACGGGGGGTGCGGCGATGAGCAAGGCCGGGCGGCTGATCCTGACCTCGCTCCGCAAGCGCTTCCGCCTCGCCGACGGCGTGATGGAGGCTGTCGCCCCCCTCTCGCTCACTATCGAAGCGGGGCAATTCGTTGCCCTGGTCGGGCCGTCCGGCTGCGGCAAATCCACCCTCCTGCGGATGGTCGCCGGACTGGAGCAGCCGGACGAGGGGCGCATCCTCCTCGACGGGCGTCCGGTTACGGGGCCGGGGCCGGAGCGGGTGATGCTCTTCCAAAGCCCCGCGCTCTACCCCTGGCTGACGACGCTGGGCAACGTAACCTTCGTGCTGACCAAGCGCATCGCCGATCGGGCCGCACGGGAGGCGCTCGCCCGCCGCTACCTGCGCGAAGTCGGGCTGGCCGCTTTCGAGGCGGCCTACCCCGCCCAACTCTCCGGCGGGATGCAGCAGCGCGTCGCGCTGGCCCGCGCCCTCGCCTTTGGGCCGGAGGTGCTGCTGATGGACGAGCCGTTCGGCGCGCTCGACGCCCAGACCCGCTCGCTGATGCAGGAACTCCTGCTGCGCGTCTGGCGGGAGAACCGCACGACCGTCCTCTTCGTGACCCACGATGTGGACGAGGCCATCTTCCTCGCCGACCGCGTGCTCGTGATGAGCGCCAGGCCGGGGCGGATCATCGACGATCTCCCCGTCCCCCTGCCGCGACCGCGCAGTCTCGATGTGCAGATGGAGGCCGATTTCCTCGCGCTCAAGCGGCGCGTGCTCACCTGGATTCGCCGGGAGATCGGACTTTAGGAGGTGCTATGGCTTTGAACATACCGCTGCTACGCTGGGAAAGCCTGGGGGAGGATGAGCGTCGCCGACTCATCGAACGCGCCCAACCGGACTGGGAGGGCCTCATCGCCGAGGTTGCCCCCCTCGTCGAAAGCGTCCGCCGCGAGGGCGATGCCGCCGTCCGCCGCCTGATGGCCCGCTTCGACGGAGCCGACCTCCCCCCTTCCAAGTGGCGCGTTTCCGAGGCGGCGATGGAGGCCGCGCTCGACAGCCTCTCCCCGCGCCTGCGGCAGGCGCTCGAACGGGAGGCCGACGCGCTGCGCCGCTTCCACGAGGCCCAGCGCCCGCCGGAGATGTGGCTGAAGACGATGCGCCCCGGCGTCGTCGCCGGGCAGGCGGTGCGCCCGCTCGACTCCGTCGGACTCTACGTCCCCGGTGGCCGCGCCGTCTACCCCACGGTGATGCACGCCCTCGGCATTCCCGCCGCCGTCGCCGGTGTCGGGCGCGTCGTCGCCTGCGTCCCGCCCCGCGCCGACCGCCCCATCCTCCTCGCCGCCGCCCGCCTGGCCGGGGTGGACGAACTCTACCGCGTCGGCGGCGTCGCCGCCATCGCCGCGATGGCCTACGGCACGGAGACCGTCCCAGCCGTGGCGAAGATCGTCGGGCCGGGCAACCTCTACGTCCAGGCGGCCAAGGCCATCGTCCAGCGGCGCGTGGCCATCGATATGCTCGCCGGGCCGAGCGAGGTCGCCATCATCGCCGACGGCAAGGCCCGCCCGCGCTGGGTCGCCGCCGAGATGATCGCCCAAGCGGAACACGACCCGCAGTCCTCCTGTCTCCTCGTCAGCGACGACGAAAAGCTGCTCCGCGCCACCGCCGTCGAACTCGAACGCCAGCTTGCCGACCTGCCGCGCCGCACCATCGCCGCCCGCGCCCTCGGCGAGCACGGCGCGCTCATCTTCACCGAAACCATCGCGCAGGCGGCAGCCGTCATCAACGCCTTCGCGCCGGAACATCTCGTGCTCCAGGTGGACGACCCGTGGGCCTTGCTCCCCCACATCCGCAACGCGGGCGCTGTTTTCCTCGGCGAATGGACGCCGGTCGCCGCAGGCGACTACGCCACGGGCACGAACAACACCCTGCCCACCGGCGGATGGGCGCGGCGTGTCTCCGGCGTCTCGCTGGAGACCTTCCTCAAGCGGATGGAAGTCGAATCACTCACGCGCGAAGGATTGGCCGCCCTGGCGGGGGTGATCATCCCCCTGGCCGAGGCGGAAGGACTGGGCGGCCACGCCCGCTCGATAACCCTTCGCCTGCAAGAAGGAGGTGAACGATGAAAGAGATGGCCGCCGACCTGCGGCGCTGGCTGGCCGCAGGCGACCGCATCGCCGTCGCCACGATCGTCGATGTCCGCGGCTCCTCGCTGCGCCCCGCAGGGAGCCGGATGTTCCTCAACGACAAGGGCGAAGTCCTCGGTTCGGTGAGCAGTGGCTGCGTGGACGGCGACATCATCGCCGAGATGGAGGCCGTCCTCGAAGGCCGCTTCACGCTGCGACGCCCCTTCTACGAGATCAGCGACGAGATGGCCTGGGCGGCGACGTTGGCCTGCGGCGGCACGCTCGATGTCATCGTCGAGCCGTGGGACGAGAGCTACCTCCGCCTGCTGGAGGAGATCGAAGCCGACCGCCCCGTCGGCTTCGCCGCCCGGATCGACGGCCCCGTGCCGCGCCACCTCGTGCGCACCGCCGAGGGGACGACACTGGGGACACTGGGCAGCGCCGCGCTCGACGAGGCAGCGACGGCGCTCCTGGCCGAGAAGTGGCCCGGCCCCTTCGCCCGCACCGTCGAGATGGAGGAAGGCACCCTCTTCGTCCAGGTGCTCCCCGCCCCGCTGACGCTCCTCGTCTTCGGGGCCACCGACATCGCGCGGGCGCTGGTGGAGATGGCCAAAGTGCTCAACTTCCGCATCATCGTCAGCGATGCCCGGCAGACCTTCCTCACCGCCTACCGCTTCCCCGACGTCGAGCGGCGCTTCGGCTGGCCGCAGGACCTCTTCACGCCGGAGACGATCGGCCCCGGCTGGGCGGTCGTCGTCCTCTTCCACGATGCCAAATTCGACGTCCCCGCCCTCGCGCTCGCCCTGCGCAGCGAGGCGTTCTACATCGGCTTTATGGGCAGCCGCGCGACGCAAGCCGACCGCCGCGCACGACTACGCGAACTCGGCTTCGACGAGGCGGCCTTCGCCCGCATCCACGGCCCCATCGGGCTGAGGATCGGCGGCAAGGAACCGGCGATGATCGCGCTCTCCATCCTCGCCGAAATCGTCGGCGTGCGCAACGGCGTGGTGAAGTGACGATGGCCGACGCCGAACATCCCTGGGAGCCGTCGCCGATCGAGGCCGAGCGCTTCCACGCCGAAGAGCCGGTCAACATCAACCGCGCCCCGCCGGATCGCGTCGGCGGCGTGCTCTACAAACGCAACGCGCTGATCAAGCGGGTGCGCTACACGCCCTTCGAAGCGGCGGAGGAAGGCGAACGGGCAGGCCACGGCGAGGCGATCGTCCGCTGGCTGCTCAGCGAAGCGCCGGGAAGCGCGGAGGGGAACCTGGCCGGAGCGCGTTTCCACCGCCTGCTCGACCTGGAGCTGGCGGCGGGGGCCTCCACCGGCGAGAGCGCGAGGCCGGTCATCCGCATCCTCTACGTCATCGCCGGGCAGGGGCGCGGCTACACCCGTCCGCACGCCGGTGCGCCTTACCTCGCCCGCCCGCTCCGCCCCAGCGATCTGATGGTCATCCCCGCGGGGGTGCGCCACACCATCGCCCAGGACCTCGGCGACGCGCCGCTGCGCCTGCTCCTGCTCGAACTGGAGCCGCCCTGCCCGTGAGCCGCACGAAACGCCGTCTGATCGTCGTCGGCGGTGGCGCGGCGGGGCTGATGGCCGCCGGTCGGGCCGCGGCATGCGGCGCGGAGGTGCTCCTGCTGGAAAAGATGCGGGAGCCGGGGCGGAAGATCCTCATCAGCGGCAAGGAGCGCTGCAACATCACCAATGCCGCGCCGCTGGAGCGCTTCCTCGAAGCCTACTACGGGCGCAGGGGGCGCTTCCTGCGCAATGCCTTCCACCGCTTCTTCCGCGACGAACTGCTGGCGCTGCTGCACGGCTACGGCGTCGAGACACAGGTCGAACGCGGCGGGCGCATTTTCCCCGCAAGCGGCGATGCCGCCGCCGTGCGCGATGCACTGCTCCGCTATGCGCTGGAGCACGGCGCGGTGCTGCGCACCCTCGCGCCCGTCGCCGAATTGCTGCGGGAGGGCGACGCGGTCATCGGCGTTCGCCTGGAAAGCGGCGAGCGCCTGTCAGCCGACGCCGTCATCCTCACGACGGGCGGGGCCAGCTTCCCCGGAACCGGCTCCACCGGCGACGGCTACCGGATGGCGGAGGCGGTCGGGCATACGCTCGTCCCCCTGCGCCCGGCCCTCGTCCCGCTGCGCGTGAAGGAACGCGCACGCGCCAGGGCGGTGCAGGGCGTCAGTCTGCGCAACGTGCGCATCGCCTACTTCGTGCGACGCGCTGAGCGCTTCGAGCGGCTGCCGCCTCCGGCCCCGCTGCCCCCCACGGGAGAGATGCTCTTCACCCACTTCGGCCTCTCCGGGCCGCTCGTGCTCAGTTCCTCCCTGGCAGCGGTGGACGCGCTGCGCCGCGGCGAGGAGGTCTGGCTGGAGATCGACCTCAAGCCCGGGATGGACGAGGAGGCGGTGCGGCGGCGACTGCAGCGCGAGTTCGAGCGTTTTCCCCATCGGCGGCTCCCCCGCCTGCTGCGCGGATGGGCCCCGCGGAAGCTCGCCGACCTGCTGGCCGCGATGAGCGGCATCGAGGGGGAGCGTCCGGTGCACACCATCCGCGCCGGGGAGCGGGAGCGGCTCGTCCGGCTCTTCAAGCATCTCCGCTGGCAGATCACCGACTCGCTGCCGATGGCGGCGGGGATGGTCACGGCGGGCGGCGTCTCGCTGAAGGAGGTCGATCCTTACACCTTCGCCTCGCGCCGCGTGCGAAGGCTCTACCTGGCCGGGGAGGTGCTCGACATCGCCGCGGATACGGGCGGCTACAACCTGCAGGCCGCCTTCAGCGGCGGCTACCTGGCGGGCGAGGCGGCGGCCCGCGGCCTTGGGGGGCGGGGCGGCTGATGCGGCGGGCTGCGGTGCGCCGCTACCTCGCCCTTCCGCCGCTGCTCCTCTTCTGGGCGGCGGCGCTCTATCGGCTGGGCGAGGCCGGTTTCTGGTACGACGAGTTCTTCAACATCGACCTGACGTTGGGGCGTCCTTGGTCGGCGACGCTGCGCACCCTCCTGACGGAGCAGCCCTACCCGCCGCTCTACGCAACGCTCCTCAAGCTCTGGGAAGGGCTGACCGCCGCCCGCCCCTACGCCCCCGGCCTGGAGCCAGGGAACGGCCTGGAGTTCGTGATGCGCTTCCCCAGCGCCGCTGCCGGGCTGCTGCTGCTCGCGACGCTCGTCCCGTTAGGGAAGCGGCTGCGGCTTCGCTACGCCGTCCTCCTGCCCTGGCTGCTCGCCCTGCACCCCACCCTCCTCTGGTATGGCCGCGATCTGCGGCTCTACACGCTCTGGGCGTGGCTGGTCGCGGCGGCGCTCTGGGCGCTGATGGCGCGGCGCTGGCGTCGCTACCTCCTCTTCGGGAGCGCGGCGATGCTCACGCACTACTTCTCCCTCTTCCCGCTCGGCGCTGGGGCGCTCGTCGCCTTCCTGCAGGAGCGGAGGAAGGCGCGGCGGCTCTTCACGACGCTGGCCCTGCCCTTCCTCATCGCCGCGGCGTGGATGGGGCTGGCGTGGCGCGTTACGTTGAGGTTCCACAGCTTCGGGACGATGGGGCCGCCGACGCCGGCCCGCTTCGTCGAGGAGGCGGGGCCACAACTGCTCACGGCCTCGGCCTTCCTGGCACCGACGGGGCACGCACCTTCCGCCGCGCTCGGCTTCCGACTGCTGGCGGCGGCTGCGGCGGGGCTGCTCTGGGCGGCCCTCCGTTCCCGCGAAGGGCGGCTCCTTGCGGCGGCCTTCTTCCTCGGCCTGGGCGCGACTTTCGTCACGTGGCAGGTGCGCCCCGTGCACAACGTGCGCTACCTCGTCTGGGCGCTGGTTCCGGCAGCGCTGGGCCTGCTGAGCGGCTGGACGGCGGTCAGCGAAGGGCTGGCCTCTCTCCTGTCGCGGCGGCGGGAAGCGGCGACCTGGCTCGGCCACCTCATCACGCTGGCGGCGCTCGCCGCGCTCGTGCTGCCCGCGGGAGGGGCGGCCCTTTCCCTGCTGCGTGCCGACCCGACGGTGTGGCGACCGGATTTCCGCGCGATGGCGGCGATGCTCAATCGAGAGGGGGAGGCGGGCGACCGCCTCATCGCCGAGGCGGCGCACGGGGCACAGCTTTTCTCGGCCTACCGCATCACGATGCCCGTCGTGCGCGGCGAGGCCATCGGCGGGCGGGTTACCGCGGCGCAGGCCCTCCGCCTCATCGCCGGGAGCGAGGGGCGCATCTGGACCCTGCTCTACCAGGACGAGGCGGTCGATCCCGGCTGCATCCTGCTCGGCACGCTGGAGGCCAACGGCGGCTATCGCACGGCGATGCTCTACAGCGGCGAGGCGCGGCTCTTCGCCTACACGCTGCCGCGCTCGGCACCGCTTGCGCCCCTCACGCCCACGATGGCCACGACGGCGACCTTCGGCTCCATCCGCTTAGAGGGGGCCGCCATCCACCGGGAGGGGCGTCTGCTGGCCGTCTATCTCTTCTGGCGGCTGGAAACCGCGCAGCAGGCGAAGCTCTTCGGGGCCGTGCATCTGACCACGGCAATCGGCCAGCCGCCCTTTGCGCAGCGCGACAAGCCGATCCTCAACGACTACTGGCCGCTGCCGCGGCTCCCCGTCGGCGAGCAGCTTCCCGACCGCTACGAGATCGTCATCCCGCCCGACCTTCCCCCCGGCGACTATCCGCTCTACGCGCTGATCTACGATCCGCAGAGCGGCGTGCGGCTGCGCACCGCGCAGGGGGAGGAGATCGTCCCGCTGGGCCGCCTGCACTGGGAGGGCGAGCCGCCATCGCCGTGAGGAGGTGGTTCGAATGCAAAGCGGGGCATCCTTTCCGGGATGCCCCGCTTCGTTGTGCGAAGGCTACTTGATCACCAGCGGGAGGAAGAGCGTCCAGCGGGCCGCCGTCCCCGTCTGTGCCGAGGCGGGGCCGTGGAAGCGGCTGCTTCCGTCGGTTGCCACCTCTTCCAGCCAGTACCAGTAGGGACGATTCGGCTGCACCTCTGCATCATCGTAGCCGTAGGTCGCTCCCTGACCGCCGTAGCCTTGGGCGGCCACGAAGGCGATCTGCGTGGCCTGGTTGCGGTCGTTCGTTTCGGCCCGCCAGAGGCGGAAGCCGAAGGTGTCGATCTCCACCGCCGTCGCCCAGCTCAGATGGATGCTTTCTCCCTGCGCATCGGCCCGGAAGTAGAGCAGCTCCACGGCGGTGGGAATGCCGGTGATCACCTCTGCGTCATCGCTCTCGTTGACATCGTTGTCGTAAGCGTCGAGCGCGTCAGCCACGATGGCCCTGTTGGTCGTCGAGACGATGTCCCGCACGACGCGGAAGACGGTCGTGATGACGAAGGATTCGTGGGGGCGGAGATCACGGTCGAAGCCGTGGGGCGGGGCCGCGGTGAGGTCGTACCAGGTCAGATAGCCGTCGTCCTGCGGCTCGTCAGGGGCGGGCGTCGCCGCCACGAAGGAGAGATCGGCGGGATCGTACTGATCCGCCAGCGGCAGGATGTCGATCTCGCTGAAGCCGACATTGGTGATGATGATGGTGAATGTTACGTAGTTCGGGGCGAGTGGATCGGTATCGACCGAGACGAGTGCCTTGTCCACCACCACCGCCGGGTCGTGGAGGGCGATGACGGCGTCGTCGGTATCGGTTACCGAGGTACCGCTCTCCGTCGTCCCCGTCGCCGTCGCCACGTTGACGTAGGTGCCGGTGATGCCGGTGGCCGCCGTAACGGCGAAGGTTACGGTGAGGTTCTCATCGGGGGCTAACGGGCCCAGGTCGTTCCAGATCAGGGTCGGCTCGGCGATGGTGTCGGGGTCGGCGGGTGTGCCGCTTCCCACCAGGTAGTTGAAGTTGGGCGGCAGGTGATCCTCCAGGCGCACGGCGGTGAAGGGGACGGGGCCGGTGTTGGTGATGACGATGGTGTAGGTGAAGGGCATACCGCGCACCACATCGCCCGGCGTGACGCTCTTGGCCATGACCAGCGCGGGCACCAGCGGCGTTGTTGGCTCATCGTCGCCGTTGTTGGTCGTGTCGCTGTCGCCGGTATCGCTGCCGACCTGCGCCGTGTTGACGAAGGTGGCCGTTACATCACTGCCGACCTGCACGACGACCGTGATCTGTCGCGATGCACCGGCGGCCAGTGTCCCCAGTTGCCAGACGAGCGGATTCGGCCCGCTGCTCTGCGCCGGGGTGGCGCTGACGAAGCTCACCTCCGCGGGGAGCGTATCGGTTACCCGCACGTTCACCGCCGCCGAGGGGCCTTCGTTCGTGATCAGCAGTGTGTACGTCAGGTACGCTCCGGCGACAACGGGATCGGGATCGTCGCGCTTGACGATGACCAGGTCGGCGGTGGCGCGGACGGGCGTCGTGATCTCGTCGGTGTCGCTGATGCCGCTGCTGTCGGTGATGACGACGCCGTTGGTGATGACCGTTCCCTCCGCGACGTCCGCATTCACGCGCACGGTGAGCGTAACGGTGCCGGAGGAGGGCGGCTGCAGCGTGCCGAGGCTCCAGAAGACGGTCGCCCCGTTCAGCGAGCAACTCTGACCGCCCGCGCAGCTTACGTAGGTCGTTCCGGCAGGGACGGTATCGGAGATCGTCGCGTCAACCGCTGCCTCGTTGCCGTCCACCGCATAGGTGATCGTGTAGGTGAGGAGCGTACCGGCAACGACCGGCGACGGCGTTGCCGTCTTGGTGATGCTGAGGGTGTGCACCAGCGGGACGAAGGCCAGGTCGGCGGTGCCGTTCACGCTGGCATCGGCAAGCACTCCGGTGTAGCCGGACTGCAGTTCGCCGGTTGCCTCGGTGCCCGCCCAGAGATCGTACACCTGCGTGCTGATGCCGTGAAGCTCCGGATGGGCGTCGTCGATGCCGTTCTCGTCGCCGTTCTGGTCGGTAACCTCGTCGCTGCCCGCGCCGCTGCTGGAGAGGTAGCGGTAGAGCGGATGCCCGGCAGTAAACTCGACCGCGGGGATATGGACGAAGTAGCTGCCCGGTGAGAGCGCATCGAACCAGTAATCGCCGTTCGCGTCGGTCGTCGTCGTCATCAGCGGCGCATCGACGCCCGGCGTATCGCCCGCGCGGTAGAGTTGGACCTCCACGCCGACGACGGGCGGCTCCGCGCCGTCGAGGATGCCGTTGTCGGGTGTGCCGCCGCCTGCGCCGGTATCGTACCACAGGTGATTGCCTAACGCGACACGGCCTACCAGCCCGAAGTCCACCGTCGGGTCGTGCGTCCAGCCCTGGCTGCCCTCCACCGTGTTGTTCCCCTGCGCGCCACCGCTCCCCGCCGTCGGCGTGAAGACCGCGCTCCGTATCGCCGTCCCTGCCCAGCGCACGCCGTTGTCGTCGCCGTCGATGTTGTTCCCAGGGTCGCCAGAACTGGCAAGGTCCGTGCTGCTCGTGTACGCCGCAGGTACCTCCACCTCCACCGCGTATCCCTCTCCCG
>JALXBP010000084.1:20220-54404 GCA_026991395.1 Anaerolineae bacterium
CACCGGCATCCTCCTCTCCGTTGTCGTTCACGTCGTACCATACCCGGTTCCCTACGCTCAGCCGGTAGAAGCCGAAGTCTATCGTCAGGTTCGTGTTCGCGTCCCCGTCGCCGTCTCCCGTCGGCTCCCCGCCGACCGTCAGCGTTACCACGCTGCTCGCCACGTAGCCGCCCGCGCCCAGGTCGCCGTTCACCGCCCCGTGATCCACGTCGTTTACGTCGCTGTTCCCCCCGTAGGTCGCCGTGCTGTTCGCGTATCCTTCCAGCACGCCGCCCGCGGTGAAGTTGCTCCCCGTGATCACCACTACGTACCCTCTCGCAGGCAGCAGTCTCGTGAAGGTGTAGTACCCGCCGTCCGCTGTGACCGTCGTCGAAACCAGTTCGTCCACGCCCGCCGTGTAGCTCCCGTCTCCGTTCGTGTCCTCGTAGAGCTCCACCGCCACGCCGTCGATGCCCACCTCGCCCGCATCGACCTGCCCGCTGTCGTCCGTGTCGTACCACACCCGGTTCCCTAACGCTACCAGCGCCACCAGCCCGAAGTCCACCGTCGGGTCGTGCGTCCAGCCCTGGCTGCCCTCTACCGTGTTGTTCCCCTGCGCGCCACCGCTCCCCGCCGTCGGCGTGAAGACCGCGCTCCGTATCGCTGTCCCTGCCCAGCGCACGCCGTTGTCGTCGCCGTCGATGTTGTTCCCAGGGTCGCCAGAACTGGCAAGGTCCGTGCTGCTCGTGTACGCCGCAGGTACCTCCACCTCCACCGCGTATCCCTCTCCCGAGACCAGCCCCGTGAAGGTGTAGTACCCCTGCGCGTCCGTCGTCGTGGTCGCTATCACCGCGCCGCTCCCATCGACCAGCCGCACCGTCAGCCCTCCGGCTCCACCTTCACCGGCATCCTCCTCTCCGTTGTCGTTCACGTCGTACCATACCCGGTTCCCTACGCTCAGCCGGTAGAAGCCGAAGTCTATCGTCAGGTTCGTGTTCGCGTCCCCGTCGCCGTCTCCCGTCGGCTCATCGCCGCCGGTTACCGAGACGGGCGTACTGGCCACGTATCCGCCGCCGCCCAGTGTCCCGACCACTACACCGTGATCGACATCGTTCACGTCGCTGTTCCCGCCGTAGGTCGCCGTGCTGTTCGCGTATCCCTCCAGCACGCCGCCCGCGGCGAAGTTACTCTCCGTGATCACCACCAGGTAGGCCAGGTTCGGCGCAAGGCTCGGATAGAGGCGCGTGAAGGTATAGTATCCGCCGTTCGCCGTGGTCGTCGTCGAAACCAGTTCATCCACGCCGGGCGTGTAGCTTCCATCTTCATTCGTATCGCGGTAAAGCTCCACCGCCACGCCGTCGACGCCCACTTCGCCCGCATCGACCTGCCCGCTGTCGTCCGTGTCGTACCACACCCGGTTCCCTAACGCTACCAGATCGACGAAGCCGATGTCGAAGGTGTAATTGTCGTCGGTGATGATCGGCGTCGTGATGATCAGTCCATCCGAATCCAGCGCGTCATCGCTCCCCGCATCCGTGAGCGTCTGCGTGTAGGCTTCCAGCGGCCCGCCGGGGGCGAAGTTCTCCTCCAGTACCGTGATCGTGTAGGCCTGGCTCACCGGCACGGTGAAGGTGTAGTAGCCGTTTGCATCGGTCGTTGTCGTGAAGATGCGTCCGTCGGGATAGGTCAGCGTCAGCGTAACCCCGGCCACACCGTTGGCCGCCCCGTCGTTCTGCACGCCGTCGTTGTTCTCGTCGAACCAGAGGTAGTTGCCCACCTCGACCAGGCGGACGAAGCCGTAATCCAGCGTCAGGTCCTCGGTGAAGGCGGTCGTCAGCGTGGTCGTGATAGCGTAAGGCGCACCGCCAAAGGTCTGGGTGATCGCGGCATCGGAGTCTGTGGCCGCCGTCGCAGCCGCCGCCTGATAGAGCGTCTGCGTGAACTCAGCCAGCGGCCCGCCGGCCATATAGCTGACACTGGAGATGCGCACCGTGTACGTTACACCCAGCGGCAGATGCTCGAAGAGATAACGGCCGGTTGCGTCGGTCGTCGTGCTGGTAATGTACGCCCCGGTCTGGCCGTTGAAGAGATCGATAACGACCCCGCCCAGGCCAAACTCGCCCGCGACCGATCCCTGCAGGCCGTCATCATCCAGATCGTACCAGACATAATCACCAAGACGTCCCAGAGGCCATGTGAGCATCTGCTCGTCCTCGGTGATGTAGGGACGCACGCCTATCACGGTATCGGTGAGCGAGGTGTTGTGGACGATCGCCGTGTTGGTGAACAGGTCATCGGTGTAGATGGCGCGATCGAGACGGGCGGTGCAGGTGAAGATCGCTATGCCGCCCACGTCCAGCGAGGCCAGCGTCCACGTTACTACCCGTCCGTCGGGGGCAATCGTCCCCCCGGCGGAGGCACCGATGGCGGTCAGCCCATCGGGCAGCACGTCGGTGATGAGGAGGCTGTAGGCGATCGCGTCGCCGTCGTTCGTCACGGTGAGCGTGTAGATCGCCGTCTGCGGATCATCCGTTACACGCCCCTCTTTGGCGATATGGACGTTCGGCTCTCCAACGGTGTTACTGACCTCGTTGCTCGTCGTTACCACGCTCGCCGTCGCATGCGTCATCGAGGCCGTGTTGGTGATGAGGTCTCCGGCATTCGCATCGGCATCGGCAGAGGGCCACTCGTGCGAGATGCGGGCCGTAACGGTGACGAAAGCCTGCGTGTCGTGCGGGATGGAGGCGAAGGTAGCCGTCAGCGATTGCCCGCTCCAGCTCGCCGCCGCGCCCGTACCGCCCGCCGTCGTGACGCTCTTGATGCGCAGACGGCTATCGACCGTGTCCGTAACGACCACATCGTACATCGTCGCCCGGATAGGAGCACGAGGCACGATGAGGGTATAGGTTACCAGCGTGCCGAGTGTCGCCGTCGGCGGCGGCGCGAAGTTCATCACCTTGGCGATGCCTCCGTCAACCGTGCGCAGTGCGGTGGAATGGCTGCCGCCGCTGTAGCGCCGCGTGATCGTCGTCGGCTCCGAATGGCCCGGCCAGGCATCGTAGGCCAGCTTCACCCGGCTGGGAAGGAAGACGTTCGCCGTGATGCCCGACGATACCCGCAGCACGACGGTCATCATCAGCGTACCCGAATCGCCGCTTGGGGGGAAGCCGAGCCGATTGATGTGCCACACCAGTTCATCCTCGTCGCCAGGTGTCGGCTCGGCGGTTACGACGGAGGCAGCGTCATCGCTGGCGATGGAGGAGGTCACGAAGCTCAGGCCGTCGGCGATGGTGTCGGTTACGACCAGATCGTAGGCCGTCATACCGGTCTGCGAGTAGGGCCAGCGGCTGGCAATGGTGATGGGGAAGGTGTAGGTTACCAGATCATCGGCACCGACGACGCAGCCCATCTCATCCATGCGCGTTACCAGCGCATTGTCGAAGGCCACATCCGCCATCTGATAGGTGTAGAAACCGACTCGACCGCGCGGATAGAAATCGGGATCGTAGGCTTCCAGCACCAGTTCGCCGTTGACGAAGGCTTGCAGGTGATTGCCCACGGCCCGCACCTCGATGTGATACCATTCGCCCGGCACGTAGGTCATATCGAAGCGCTGGGCCAGCACGGGATAGGTCGCGCCATCGCGCTTCTGGAGCCGCATCCGTGGCGTATTGTTGCGCCACTGGAAGCGATACCAGTGGTGATCATCTACGTAGCGGAAGTAGAGGCCGAAATAGCGTTCCCCATCCTCCGGCACACGCACCATCGCGCTGAAGCTATAGTCGCTCCAACTGCCCTCTCCAGCCAGTGCTCGAACAAGGCCCGTCGTATTCTCGAAGAGCACGGCGGCCTGCGCCGGGGCGGCGGGATCGCCGATGATAGACCAGGGGGCGGGCGGCAGGAGCGTCCAGCCGTCGGCCACGCCATCATTGAAGTCCTCGTGGAGCAGGGTGGCATTGCACCCCGGAGGGGTTACGTAGCTCTTGCCGATGTGCAGCAGCGGGGCCACGATCCTCACCTTCGCCGTGTCGGTGTAGAGATAGGTCTGGCCGTCATCCACGTAGCTCATCTCCAGGTGATTAACCTGTTGCGCGCCGCCGTAGTTGCTCTCCACATCGCGGATCACGGCGGTCAGCACACCACTGATGCGCACCGTGCCGGGGAGATCGCCCAGCGACCAGACGACGTTCCCCGTTCCCAGGTAGGCCGGAGTGGAACTGGGTGTCGGGTGCGTCGTCGTCGGGCCGCCGCTGTTGCCGTCGCCGTCGACGGTCATCGTGAGCGCCGAGGCAACATAACCCAGCCCGTCCGGCAGGGCGTCGGTGAGCACGGTCGAGGCGTAGAGGTTGTCGTAGTCGGAGAGGGCGACATCGAAGGTGAAGACGGTCAGACTGCCGATCGTCCCCGTCTGCACCTCCGGATTCTTCTCGAAGCGGGCCAGCAGCGTGGCGTAGGCCACATCATCAACCTGATTGTTGGTACAGCCGCTATCGCAGCCGGTCGTTGCCGTTACGACATTGGCATTGTTCCCCGTCGCGCCGTGGATGGCGCTCACCTGCGCCGTCCACGTCCCGCCTGCAGGAATGGTAGCCGGATGCCAGATTACCGTGTTGCCGCTCACCGTCGGCACGGCCCCATCCGAGCCGTTGGTCGCCTGCAGAGCACTGTACGTGTTGCCCGCCACGTCGGTAACGACGACGTTGTAGGCGGCTCCCGTTCCCGTGTTGGTAATCCGAACCGTCCAGGTTACGCGCTCACCGACATCGGTCGTCTGCGCGTGCGGCAGTTTGGCGACGACGAGATCGGGGCCGATGATGTTGAGCGCCGTCGTCGATGTCGCGACATAAGGCCCGGTCAGACTGCAGTCCGGCACATCGTCATCGTACTGCACAACGGCGATATTCGGCCCGCCGGGCAGCGCACAGGTGCCCGCCGGTGTATCGTTGCGGGCGCGGAAGGTGATCGTCGTCCTGCCGGAGGGGAGCACCATCCAGGTATAGACCACCGTCTGCCCCAGATCGGTCGTCCCCGAAGGCGGCGTGCTCACATAGACCGTCTCGCTGTACACGTATCCGGCGGGCAGCGTGTCGGTGAAGATCACGCCGTAAGCCGGTGGGCCGGCGTTCTCCAGCGTTACGGTGATCAGCCCGCCGCAACGGTGGAAGGAGAGAGCCGGCATATCCGGCGTAACGAGTGGATCGCCGAAGACGGGGCGCGTGCGCAGCACGACCGCATCGCCCTCCACGAGGTGGCGGCAGCCGTTCGGGCAGCCCCACGCCCCCTCCACCTCGTTCTGCATATCGAGTTCGGTACAGCCGTTCGGCTGGACGATGCGCGTGCTGATCGTCAGCACGCGGCTGGCTCCGGCGGCCAGCGGCCCAAAGGTCCACGTGATCAACTGCCCGGACTGCACGTAGCCCGGCGTCGCATCGACGAAGGTTACATTGGGGGGCAGCGTATCGGTCACGACGACGACACTCGCCGGAGCCGCATTGCCCGCGTTGGTCGCCGTGATCGTCCAGTTGACATACTCTCCCGGCTCACCGTAGACGATCTCCGTCAGCGGCGGCGTGCGGTCGATGTTCACCCCCGTCTTGACGATGGTGAGATCGGGCTGACGCACGGGCAGGATGAAGTGCGAAGCATCGGTCAGATAGACGCCTCTGCAGACATCGCGGTAACTGGTGTGGACGACCAGTTGCCCGCCCTCGAAAGGACAGGAGGGCACGACGTCGAAACGAATGTAGACGATGCCCGAAGGCGAGATGCGTGAGAGCCATTCTCCCAGCGGCGGTCCACTCGACGGATCCCACACCAGGGTCTGGCCGCTGATCGTCGGATCGGGGCCAGGTTGCCAGTGGACGGTATCGGTGCTGACCTCGGTCGAGGCAGGGATGTAGGCCAGGCCGGTCGGCAGCGTCTCCGTAACCGTCGCCGAGTAGACGCTGAGCAGTCCGGCATTCTTCAGCGTGATCGTAACCGTGCGGCTGTAGCACGAATCGATGGGCGTCAGCATCTGGTTGGTGTTGATGAGAATGGTCGGCGGCAGTTCCACGTGGGAGCGTTCCGGGCCTACCGAGCAGCAATTCTCCCCCAGGCATCCCCGTGTCGCCGAGTAGATGTTGGTCAGGTCCTCACAACTGACGATCTGCGCCGTGAATTTGATCGTATACATCTCCCCGGAGAGAATCGTCAGGTCTTCCCAGCGGGTCGTCTGGCCGTTGACGATGGGGGCCGCTCCGGCAGCCGAGCCGAGCGTCGAAGTCATCGTCGAGGTCAGGTAGCGCAGCCCGCTTCCGAGCACGTCGGAAAGGACAACGTTCCGCGCAGCGCCCGCACCTCCGTTGATCGCCGTCAGCGTCCACGTCACGACATCATCCTGGGCGTAGATCACTTCCGGGAATTTGGTGAGGAACATATAGGGCGCAAGGGTCAGCGGCGAACCGCCGCTATCGGAGACCGAGCACTGCTCACCCGTAACACCGTTGTCGCCACAGGCGTTTTCGTAGTAAAGCGTCGTCTGCAGCGGTGCAGCGCCACTGTTGCAATGAAGCTGCACGTGCAGATGCAGCGTCGCCGTCGTCGCCGAGGTGAAGGCGTCGCCGTAGAACCAGTGGTAACCGGAGGCATTGGCCGTGGTGTAGAGCGGCGTAACACCGCTGAAATCGAAAGCCGAGAGGACGGCATAGGTATCGGTTACCAGGTCCAGGCGGACGTCATAGGCCCCCACATCGGAGGTGCGCTCGATATCGATCGCCACGGTGTACTCGCTGCAGGCTTCCACCTGCGCCGGAATGTCGCGCACGGTAACCTCCATCTCCGGGGCGAGGCTGCCCATCGTGACACCTTCCTCGAAGCGGGGGCTTGCCGCACAGGGGCCGTTGCCGGTTACGCCCAGATCGAGGTAGGACCAATCGTAGAAGCTCGCATTGGAGCACATCGAAGGCTGCGTAATGGCCGTCCGGTAGGTAATCACCATCGTCGAGCCGGGCACGGTGATCGAGCATGTCGGCGAAATCTGCGTCAGGACGAGTTGATCATCGATCAGAGCCTCGACGTAAGTGGCCGGACAGCTCGTTGCCCCATCGCTGACCATGATCCCCGTCGAGTGGCTGATGTAATGCTGGTAGTTGAGTGTCTCGGTGAAGACCATCCCTTGCCAGGTCGGCGTAACCGTCAGCGAGGTGAAGGTATAGGTATTCACGACCGTGTAGGCCGGATTGGCGCAGTTGGGTGCGGCCTGCGGGTCCGCCCCCTTGCTCGAGCCGACAACCGAATCGCCGCATTGGATATGCGTCGTCGCCGAGGCCGTCGCCACCTGGCGACAGTCCTGACAGTCGGCCCCCGTCGCCGTGACGACGTTCGTCGCCGCCGTTCCGCACAGCGAGCAGCCGGAAACAACCGGGGTTCCGAAGACCGGCTCCAATGTCGTGGCGGCGGAGACCAGCCACGTAATGTAGCTCCGCGTCCCAATGGTGAAGACGGAGCCGCCGTCGGCATCCCGGACGAACCACCCCTCGGGCACGGCATCGGTGACGAGTGCCGAACCGGCAACGCCTGCCGGATCGATGTTGATCGTCGCCGTTACATCCTGACCGAGATAGATCTCCTCCGGCATCGACTTGGAGAGCGAGAGGTTCGGCGGCGTTGCGATCAGATGCCATGGCGCAAATTGCGGAGCATTCGTGTAATAGTGATGACACCGATCCTCGTATGTCATATCGAACCGGAACATTCCGGTCGGTGAACCGGAAAGCGTGCACATATTCGCGGGAAGCGTCAGGGTGAAGACGAGATCGAAGGTCTCGCCGGCAGGAATCGGCGGCAGATGGAAAGCGCCGCCCGTGTAGGTTACGTTGGGGGCAGGCGTGACGACGAAAGGCGTAAAGTCCACGGTGTAAGTGCCGCTGTAGGCCGTCGCCGTCCCATCGTTCGTAATCGGCACGGTGAAGACTTGGGAGCCCGTACAATAGGGGACATCGAAACTGCTCGGCAAAGGTGTTAGCAGCGTGGGAACCGTGGGGATGAGGTCCACGGCCCCCTTGGCCGTCTGCGGGAGGAGACAGGAGCCGGAGCCACAGCCCCACGTCGCCGTAACCACATTCTCCAGCTCGGAGCAGCCCACAACACGCGCAGCAATATCGAAGGAGCGTGTCTCACCCACGGGAATGGAGACGTAGCTCGTCGAGGTGAGACCGCTGACATACTCCAGGCCGTTGCCCAATACATCGCTCACAACGACATTGGAGACCCGACCATAGCCCGTATTCTCGACCGTTATCGTCCACGTTACCACATCATCGAGATGAGCAGGAATAACGGCGGGCTCCTTGCGGATGGTGATCGCGCCGGGCTGTACCGCAAAATCGGTGTACACGTAGATAGGCGGAGCCCCATCCTGCGTTACCGTTACCAGATTCTGCCCCGAAACGGCGGAACAGGTCGCCTCGTACACGGCCTCCAGCTCGACGACCTCGTTGGGAGCCATCGTGCCCACATCGAAGGTGCGCACCGTCGGCTCGAAGCCGACCGGCATCGTGCTGGTCACGAAAACCCCCGTCGCCGTCGAACCATCATTGGTCAGCCGAATGGTGAAGGTAACCGTATCACAGTTTTCGATCTGTGTTGGCCCCTCCACCTGCACACCCGTCCCGTCATCGGTGATGAGGCGCTGCGGAGCCAGGAGCCTGCGCGGCTCTACCGACCGAGAGCGCATACAGGGCGAAACCGCCTCCTGCGCGGAGGCCGGCGCATCACGATGGAAGCTCTCTTTCGCTGCCGCGCTTTTCACCGCGCCGGATAGCGCCGCAGGGGCGATCCCTCCGTCATACCAGCTCGGTAAAACCTGCGAAACCCCCGCGGCCTCGACAGAGGCAACGGGGAAGGGGATGATTCCGATCAGTAAGGAGATCAGCGCCCAGATACTGAAAAGCCTACGTTTGTTCATCGTGCTTGGCCTCCTTCCGCCACCAGGCGGTGGAAAAGACAAACTCTCCTGCGAGAACCAGGATGACGGCAAGTACGGCCACAGGCGCGTGGCCTCCTGAGACGGGTAAGAGAGGTTCAGGCGAAACGGGGGTCCCGACCACCGGGGTCGCCGACGCGGGGGGTGGCGGCGGTGTCGGCGTCGTCGGTATCGGCGTCGGCGTTGGCGTCATCGTTGGCGACGGCGTCGGTGTCGGCGTAAAACCGGCCATGGCGGGAGCGACGCCGTATCCAGGCCAGATCACAGCCAAGGTTATGGCCACGATCAGCAGGCTCGCCACACCCCACGATAAATGCCCCTTCTTCATCCTCCACCTCCTCATATTCAGCCCCCAACCCCTGCAACGACTGCACCGCTTGCAGTCCCGCAAGCTACGTTGATTATAAAGGAACCCAAAAAGCAAGTCAAGATTAAATGGGTAACTTCTAACTAAGGCAAGACCATTTTTCATAAACTTGTTACCTTTCGTTGACAATTACCCCCTCGCCGCGAGAGGCAAGCACAACTCGCCCATCCCGACGCCACACGGCATCAGAACAGGCTCACGCGGCACAAGGGTAGAGTGAGGTGCCCGGTCAACAACAGGACAAGAGGATGCCCCCGAAGCACATTGCGGATGCCCTTCCTGCACCTATTGGTCGGCACAAAGCCCGAAATCCTGCGCTGCAGCAAGCCTTGCGTGCAAAGAGATTGGCCGAGAGGGAGACGAAAAGCGTGCCCGCAGAGGTGCGGGCACGCCCAATGGATGAGCGGAGATCAGTCGCTCATCGCCAGATCACCGACGATGTTGGCGTAGCCCGCCTCCATCACCCGCTGGCTGAGGCGAAGGAAAGGATGCAACGCATCGGGCAGCGCCCGGTAACAGGCCCGATAGGCCCGCCGGACCTCCTGGAGGATGATCTCGCTGAACATCTCGACATCCCGGCGGCGGAGAGCTTCCATCAGCGGAGGACGGGAGCGCCCGTCGATGTCGCCGACCTCCAGCAACGCCTCCAGGTAGCGCGGGTGCGGCTGGTTGAAGAGGTTGATGGAGAAGAGGTCCCAACCGGCGACCTTGCCCTCGTCCGTCAGGCGATCGCCCCAGTCGTCGAAGAGGCGAATAGCCAGCGACGGCTGACGGCTCAGCATCTCGATGGGCCGCCGAGCCTCCTCGATCGCCGCCAGCGAGGGCAGGCGGGGATCGCGGCGACGGTAGAGCGCGTAGATGACGGAGGTTACGTAGATGAGGCCGTTCATCCGCACGGTATGCCTCGCCAGTTCATCCGCGTGCCGCGCCCAGAAAAGCGCTCTCTCCTCCTCTTCCATCTCCCGATAGCGGCGGGAGAGCCGTGCCACCTCCATCTCGCGCCAAAGCGTTTCGATGAAGGCTTCACGCATAACGAAGGGGCGATCCTCCTCCGCGGTCAGTTGCTCGATGACCGAGCGCAGACGCTCGAGGCCGTAGGTGCGCGTCCTCACCAGCGCCGGAGGAGCGGACGGCGCAGGCGCAGGCTCGACGATCGCCGGCCAGTGCCGATGCAGGTAGCGGTGGAGAGCCTCCTCCATCGCCCGGTCCCCGCGATCCATAGCGTGATCGGTCCAGTAAACGAGGGCGATACTGACACCGGCTTCGGCCACCTCCGCGACCGATTCGATCTCACCCGCCGTAACCATCGCACAGAAGACCGTCGATTTGTTGACGAGCTGCCGCAGCCAGCTTTCGATCTGCGCTTCAGAGGCGGGGACCATCCAGCGCCGCAGAACCGGGCGGAGCGTCGTCAACAGGTGCGCGTAGACGGCACCGATGTAAGCCTGCATCGAGGGCACATCGAGCCTTTCCAGCGGCGGATAAGAATCGGGCAGCACTTTGTTGCGCCAGGTGGAGAGGATGAGTTCCCGCACTTTGCCGTTCGACATTGTTATTCTCCTCGAGAAACATCGATGAAAGCGCGATGCCGGAGCGGCAATCCGCAGCATCGAGAGAAAGGCCGCCAACATCTCGGATTATAGCGCAATTTCTTTTTTACGGCAATAGCGATTTTCGCGCCCCTCCCCGAAGTCTGCAGAAGAGGGTTGCAAAAGAAAATGCAAACCGCTCCCGACCCCGGCCACCCCGGACTTCAACATCGGTCGTTTTGGGTTATGATGGAAAGCCCTGAGGTGCGGCAACCGCATCAGACCACGGAACGGGGGAGCTATGGCAGAACGGAAATGGGCGGCCACGAGTGCGCCGCCGGGAGTCGTAACCTGGGCCGAAATCGACCTGGCGGCCATCGCCGCCAACACCGAAGCCATCCGGCGCTGGGTCGGCCCGCAGACGGAGATCATCGCCATCATCAAGGCCAACGCCTACGGCCACGACGAGGTCGCCGTCGCGCGGACGGTGCTCGAAGCGGGGGCGACCCGCCTCGCCGTCCACCGGACGATCGACGGTGTCCGCCTCCGCCGCGAGGGGATCGAGGCTCCCGTCCTCATCCTCGGCTACACGCCGCCCTCCGGCCTGCCGATGGTCATCGAGCATCACCTCACGCCGACCATCATCGACGCCGAAGTGGCCAGCCAACTCGACGCGCTGGCCCCCCACCCCATCCCCATCCACGTCAAGGTGGATACGGGGATGAGCCGCTACGGCCTCTTCCCCGACGAGGTCGTTCCCTTCCTCGACCTCGTGGCGGCGCTGCCCAAGGTCTGGGTCGAGGGGCTCTTTTCCCACTTCGCCACCGCCGACGAGGCGGATCGCGGCCCGATGCTGGAGCAGTGGCACCGCTTCCAGGCGGTGATGGCGGCGGTCGAGGCGGCGGGGCACCACATCCCCGTGCGCCACATCTGCAACAGTGCCGCCCTCATCGCCCTGCCGGAAGCCCACCTCGACGCCGTCCGCCCCGGTATCCTCCTCTACGGGATGAATCCCTCGGCGGAATGTCAGGCCCCCTTCTCGCTGCGCCCGGCGCTCTCACTCAAGAGCCTCGTCGTCCGCGTGCGCACGCTGCCCGCCGGAGCGGCCATCGGCTACGGACGTACCTACATCACCGAGCGAGCGATGACCGTCGCGCTGGTCCCCATCGGCTACGGCGACGGCTACCATCGGCTCATCTCCAACCGGGGCGAGGTGCTCATCCACGGGCGGCGCGTCCCGATTCGCGGGCGCGTCAGCATGGATCAGATCGTCGTGGATGTGAGCGAACTGGAGGATGTGCGCGTGGGGGATGAAGTCGTCGCCATCGGTCGCCAGGGGGATGAGGTCATCACCGCCGAGGAGGTCGCCGTCTGGGCGGAGACGATCAACTATGAGGTGGTAACCGCCCTCCATCCGCAGGTCGTGCGTCTCTACCTCGGCGGCTCTGCCACTTGACAGCGCGACACTATCGGCTAAGATGCAACCCGCTAAAGGTGCCGCTTTTGGCCGCTCGCACCACAACATCTTGGGTATCGAGGAGGCACCGCAGTCAGCCCGCAGGGAAGGAGTCGTGATGAAGTGCCCCTACTGTCACAGCACGAGGACCCGCGTCATCGACACGCGAAGTGATAGCGCAGGCAACATACGGCGGCGCCGTCGCTGCCAGGATTGTGGCAAACGCTTCACCACGCTGGAGCGCCCCGTCATCACCACGCCGCTCGTCATCAAGCGAGACGGTCGGCGCGAGCCGTTCGACCGCGAAAAGATTCTCTCCGGCCTGCGCATCGCCTGCGCCCGCCGCCCCATCGCCGCCGACGAGCTGGAGCGCCTGGTCGATCGCGTCGAGTACACCATCCGCCAGCGGGGCCGCACCGAGGTCAAGAGCAAGATCATCGGCGATGCCGTTCTCGACGAACTGCGCGAACTGGACGAAGTCGCCTACATCCGCTACGCCATCGTCTACCTGGGTCTGCAGGATTTGGAAGCCGTCCGTCGAGAGATCGACCGCATCCGTTCCCTTCACCGCTGACCGTTTCCGAATTTCCGTCCCATCAGCGCCCTGCCCAAGGGCGCTTTACTTGCCCTGCGCAGGTGAAAATGAGAAAGGAGGTCTATTCTGATGGACATTCTCGATCTACCGATATTGACAGAGGAACAACTCCGTGCCCAATTCAGCGAGAACGCGCTCACCGTCCTGCGAAGGCGCTACCTGCGCCGCAACGAGAAAGGCGAACCGGCGGAGACGATCTCGGAGATGTTCCGTCGCGTCGCCCGCCACGTCGCCCAGGCGGAAGCGGAGATGGGGGGCGATCCGCACGACGCCGAGGAGCGTTTCTACCGCCTGCTGACCTACCTGCGCTTCATCCCCAACTCGCCGACGTTCACCGGTGCGGGCACGCCGCTGGGACAGCTCGCCGCCTGCTTCGTTCTCCCCATCAAAGACGATATGGGCCGCATCGAGGGAGGCATCTTCCAGACGCTGCGCGATGCCGCCCTCATCCAGCAAACCGGCGGCGGTAACGGCTTCTCCTTCTCGCGCCTGCGCCCCAAGGACACCCTCGTCAAGAGCAGTATGGGGAAAGCGACGGGGCCGCTCGGCTTCCTGCACGTGTACGATGTCGCCTTCGGCGAGATCGCCCAGGGGGGGACACGTCGCGGAGCCAATATGGGCGTCCTGCGCATCGACCACCCCGACATCGAAAGTTTCATCACCAGCAAGACCGACGAGAACGCCATCACCAACTTCAACATCTCCGTGGGGATGCTCGATGCCTTTATGGAGGCGGTGGAGAAGGACGAGATGTGGCCGCTCCGCTTTCCCGATGTTCTCCATCCCAAATACCGCACCTTCCACGGCACTTTGGAGGATGCAGAGGAGGCCGGCATCCCCATCAAGACCTACCGCAAAGTCCGCGCCCGCGAGCTTTTCCAGAAGATCGTCCACCAGGCATGGCGCAACGGCGAACCGGGCATGCTCTTCCTCGACACCGCCAACCGCGACAACCCCGTCCCGCACCTGGGACGCTACGAAAGCACCAATCCCTGCGGGGAGCAGTTCCTCCTCCCCTACGAAAGCTGCTGCCTCGGCTCCATCAACCTCGCCCGCCACCTCGCCCACACGGAGGACGGTCGCCCCACCGTCGATTGGGCCAAGCTGGCCGAATCCGTCCATCTGGCCGTGCGCTTCCTCGACGACGTCGTGGAGGCCAACGGGTACGTGCCCGCCGTCCCGCAACTGAAGGAAGCCGCCCAGCGCTCGCGCCGCATCGGGCTGGGGATCATGGGGCTGGCCGATCTCCTCTTCCATATGCGCATCCCCTACGGCAGCGAGGAGGGACAGGAGATCGCCGCGCAGTTGATGGAATTCATCCGCTACGAGGCGATGCTGGCGAGCATCGACCTTGCCTCCCGGCGCGGTCCCTTCGCCACCATCAAAGGCAGCGTCTACGATCCGGAGAACGTTACGTGGAGACCGCCCGCCTGGCCCGAATGGCTCGGCGGCAAGCCTCGCCACGACTGGGGACGCCCGCCCATCCACTGGGAGCGCGTCCTGGAGGGACTGCGCCAACACGGCATCCGCAACGCGGCCCAACTGACCATCGCCCCCACGGGGACGATCGCCACCGTCGCCGGAGCCGAGGGCTACGGCTGCGAGCCAGTCTTCGCTCTGGCCTACACGCGCAACGTCCACGAGGCCGATCGCATCATCCCGCTGCGCTACGTCAGCAAGGCCTTCACCCGCGCCCTGGAAGAGACCGACCTCGATGAAGCGACCAGGGAGGCCATCTTCGAGCAAGTCGCCCTCACCGGCAGTTGTCAGCAGGTCGAGGAGGTGCCGGAAGCCATCCGCCGCGTCTTCGTCGTCGCCTCCGACGTCCCCGCCGAAGGGCACGTCCGCATGCAGGCGGCCCTCCAGATTTTCGTCGATGCGTCCATCTCCAAGACGATCAACTTCCCCGCCGATGCGACGGAAGAGGATGTTGCCAATGCCTTCAAACTTGCCTGGAAGCTGGGCTGCAAGGGGCTGACCGTCTACGTGGCCGGTTCCCGTGAACACGAGGTACTGGAGACGGAGGCGACGCGCAAGGCGAAGAACGGCGAAGCTCCGGCCCCATCTGACGAGGCCGCAGGAGAGACAACGGAGGAGGAACCTTGCACGCCGCCGAAGCTCAAGCCGTGGGAAGGCCCCACCATTCGGCCCCGCCCACCACGGCTCGTGGGGCGCACATACCGCATGCCGACCCCCGTCGGTGCGGCCTTCATCACCATCAACAGCAACGGGCACGACCAACCCTTCGAGGTCTTCATCAACGTCGCCAAGGCCGGCTCGGAGACGGCGGCGATGGCCGAAGCCATCGGCAGGCTCATCTCCCTCGTCCTGCGGCTCCCCTCCGCGATGGAGCCGATCGACCGGCTGGAGGAAGTTACGGCCCAGCTACGCGGCATCGGCGGCGGGCGGCCCTTAGGCTTCGGGCACAACCGCGTCCTCAGCCTCCCCGACGGCGTCGCCCGCGCCATCCAAACCTACCTGGAGGAATACGAGGCCGCCGATGAAGACGAGGACGAGGAGGAGCCCCCCGCCTTCGAGGAGCCGCCCGTCGTGCAACAGGCACTCTTCCCCACCGGCGATCTCTGCCCCGTCTGCGGCCAGCCGACGATGGTCTACACCGAAGGATGTCGTCGCTGCTACAGTTGCGGTCACAGCGAATGCTAAGGCTCTTTCCAACGACGAACGGGGAGGCACTTGGCCTCCCCGTTTGTCGAGCGCGTCGGGTGTCGAGTGGTGTGGGTGTATTGGCTGCAGAAGGGGTTTTAGGCAGAATCTATCACGGATATTGTACAGCTATGTAAGCCATCTGCCGTAATTGGATTACCCATATTTCAAACAATGCAACACCGGAAGGCAATTGAGGCTGGCTCGCCCAATCTATCGGTCGCGCTTGTGCTGCCATCCCGATGGAGCGAGCAATACTCCTAACATGTTTAGCAGTTGTAGCATTGCGATGCGCAAAGAAGTTTCGCATTCGGCGTAAGTCATCCACCGGTGATGGTGTCATGCCGAGTCCTCCGCTGACATTTAGAAAATTCGTGATACTGAGTCTTTGGGCTGCACTGATACTCTCATTGGCATCCGCCCAACGAGGTTCACGCCTACCCCCTTTACGGGTTTTGATCTTAGCCCTACTAATAGCATCACCCCTTGAGCGAATATCTGGTGCTTTAGGGACAATCACGCCGTTAATTGAATAGGGACGAGCATAACTTGAAATAATAATCAGTTCCCTACAAAATCTCGCCCAAGCGTCATGCAATCTTATCACACTCATTTCCCTCGCTTGCACGGGGCAGATTGCACTATGCGCATTGTTAAAGCAATGTAGCAATACCGCCGTTTCCATGACGAAACGGCGATACAGTTTTCCCAAGTCTTTCAGCATTCTTCACAACCGCTGTGGCAATAATGCTCGAAAATAAACAGGGAAGCGCTTTCGACGGCTGGCAATACGCTGGGTAGTACCTGACGACGCCATCCAGAACTCTTTCAAATATGCTTCCGAAGGGGGCTCATCACTCTCCAATATTTGTGACAAGTAGCCTAGATTCTCTATCACCATAGAAATATTGCTGAGAGCGTGAGAACTCCTCGCCGGCATCCTCTCACCCATTTTCCCTTGGGGAATACCAAACAAGGCATGAGCAACTGCGGCATATAACATCAAGAAATGCGGAGATCTGCTAATTGGGCCATCAAGAGCTAAGGAAAGATTCCGTACAATAAATTCTATAACCTCATTAACTTTCAAGATCGTTTCTTCCTTGTTGGGGAAATCTTTATCATATTTAACGTACAGCTTTCTGATATTGCGTTGTCCCCCATCAGTAACCCCTTCCAAAATCACTCCAAACATTTCTGCCATTAACGAATCGTCCAACATCCTCACACGTTGGCGCATAGAGAGAATCGAAAATCTTTCCCATAAGTCCTTACCCCATTGCATAGATGTATCATGCACCGCCCATTTGAAATCACCCTGAAATTCCGCATGGCGCAACTCAGCATCGTTAAGTCGCACGTTATATGAATTCAATCGTGAGAATATTTCTAATACCTCCTCATCTGACGCATTGATTAGAAGTTCAACTGCCACAGTGTAGGATAAAAAATGCTCTTGGATATCTTCCGAGAGAGTACTGTATCTATACCCTCTAAACTCCTTAGCTCTGCTTCCCAAGATCAGCTTGTCATCGGCAAACTCAATAATTGCACGCAACCTCTGCTGCCCATCTACCACTTCACGGTATGATTTCTTAGTTCTCAAATCAATGCGAGAACGTATGTAGATTTTAGGTATGGGGTAATTTCTTAGAATAGTATCTATCAGGTAAGACTTAGCAGCTTGCGTCCACACACTCCGGCGCTGAAAATCAGGATTTAGCTTAAGCTGTTTTTTTCTATGCCATTCAAGGAAGTCCGCAATAGTATATTGCTGAAGGTTTGATGTGGCCATTTTCATGCACCTCTTGAAATCCGATTTCTCAAAAGCCTGTCTAACAACAACGTCAGTGAAGCTGCAACGCTACCACGGACATTATTGGCGACATATCTTTCTCGCAGGAGCCCCACTAGACTCACGAGAAGTACATCCGCCGGATGCAAGACTAGACATTTTCTGCAGCTTTGCCCTAATTGGGCTTGCGCGAATCTCGAACATAGCCATATCCCTTGTACATCCAAGGCATACGGAAATCCCCGGTAATCTCTTTACCAAAATAATCTGGGCGATATGCAGAGGTAACCCCCTTTACAAAGCAAGCCGTCCGTATCTCTTGAGGATTTACTTGCTCAATTTCATGGAGAAAGAATTTCATTGTTCCTCCAGTAAGAACATCGCCAGCCACTAATAGTACCTTTTTCCCTCTGAGTGGGGCAAAGTCGATCATTCTGTTTTCCACTTCTATCCGTTCCCCATCATGCCATTCATACATTCGATCCACACCTAGTAAGGGAATATTTCGCATCTTGTCCGGTACCCGTAAGTTTCCTGACAATAAGGCCCCAAGGATTGAACCACCTCGACCAATTCCCACAATCACGTCTGGAACAAACATATCACTGCTCATCTGGGAGATTAATTTCTTCACCAATTTATCCACCTCCGCCCAGCTAAAACTCCGCAGGTTAAGCCACACCTCTGCCGTTTTATACAAAGTGGCTAAAAAGCCAACAAATGCCAACGCATAACTCGCAATGTCGAAAAGGTTTTTTACATCCATTGTCATCGCCCCACCAAAAACCCTAACTCCATATTGAGAGATTGCAGTTGTAAGTCACCCTCTTCCTTGAATAATAGTGTTGTCACGCTGCAATTTGAACAAGGTAATAAACGGAACTTATTCAAGTCAAGTCCAAGAACTTGAGCAACTATTAGTCGGATAGTTGTGCGGTGAGAAACGCAAGCAACACTGCGAACTGATGTTTTCTGAGCAATAAACAGTATTTCATCATATACCTCCAATGCATGTTTCCGTATGCTTTTACCACCTGGGAAAGTCACCTCCCCTGGTGCAGTATGCCAACGCCGCATCACCTCATCGTCATATGTACGGGGTACTCCCTCATAATTTCCATAATCGAATTCAATTAATCCTTCAGTTATAATTATCTCATGTTGTGGGAAAATAATCTTTGCGCTCTCAAGTGCACGGGACAATGGACTCGCAAACACTGCTTCTACAGGGAATTTAGAGAAAAATTCTCTAAGTCGATAGCATTGTTCCCTTCCAGTCTGAGATAAAGGAACATCACTCACTCCAGAAAGCAGATTTTTTTGGTTCTGCACACTTTCACCATGCCTAATCAAATAAAGGCGCTTCATCAAATCTTACCCCCGAAATGAATACAGAGAAACCCATACTAGTGCGACGCGTAAGCACCAAGCACCAGAGCGTCACGGATACACACAGAGGCCCATTCCATTATGCAGCATAACTTCTACATAACGCCTTCCCCTTTGAAACCATATGCGACTCCTCCCTTGCCCTTGAAACATCCCGGCTACACCTCCATCACCGATGATCCTTCATTACCCTACGCTTCAAGCAAAATATATCCTATCTTGAGAATAGTGTCAAGAACGAGATACGTGCCCACCAATCCGGGGAACGGCTCAGCCTGAGAGGGCAGAGGAAGGTGTCGCCGAGGTGCAGGCATTGGAGGATTCATTGACCGAGGACGGGCACCATAGCGGCAACCCGTCCTCCGGCGATGGATCGAATCAGTCGGCGAGGTGATAGCTCACGAGGGGCGTCAGCCCCCTCTCATCTCACCTCGAGGATGCGGAATCGGAGCACGCCTATCGGCGCGTGGTATTCGACGATCTCCCCTTCGCGATGACCGAGGAGCGCTTTGCCCAACGGCGATTCGTAGGAGATCTTCCCCTTGCTCGGCTCGGCCTCCGTCGGGCCGACGATGACGTACTCCTCGACCTCGCTCTCGTCCATCCCCTCCTCCAGCAGCCGGACACGCGACCCCATATCGATGCGGCCGTTGCCCCGTGGCTTGCGGATGATCTGCGCATTGCGGATCATCGCCTGCAACTGCTGGATGCGGCCTTCGAGGAAGCCCTGCTCCTCCTTCGCCGCGATGTAGTCCGCGTTCTCGGAAAGATCGCCCTGCTTGATGGCCGCATGCAGCCGCCTGGCCAGCGCCGGGCGCTTGACGTTGATCAGTTCATCCAGTTCGGCCTTCAGGGCCTCCAAGCCCTCCTCGGTCAGATAGACAGGCTTGTCGTTCATCTTCACCTCCTCCGCTATTGCTGGCCTATTGTAACACGGATGAGATGCGGGACAATCCTCGTTGCCCGCGCCGGGTACAGGAACGGCCTTCCCGCCTCCAGCGTCCATAGTATAATGACGCCGACGGCGAATCGTCACGTCGTATATCCAGGCAACGAAGGCGGTTGGCCGGGCCAACCGCTCGCTCGAACAAGGGAGGTCTGCGTGTCCACCTTACTGGCCCATCTCAATCCGGCTCTCGGTGCATTGCTCAGTTTCCTGCTGGGCCTGGTGCCGCTCATCGCCCTGCACGAGGCAGGGCATATGCTGATTGCGAAGAAAGTCGGCGTCTGGGTGCGCGAGTTCGGCATCGGATTGCCGCCGCGCATCACCACCCTCTTCCACTGGAACGAGACGGCCTTCACACTCAACTGGATTCCGCTGGGCGGCTTTGCGCGGATGGAGGGAGAGGAAGAAATCCTCGCCGACGAGCAGACGAAGGAAAAGGAAGCCCGGCGGCGCGCCACCCTCCCGCCGGAGGAGCAGGCCAGGCTGGCCGCAGAAGACGAGGAGCGCCGCAAGCACAGCCTCTACGCGCAGCCTCCTGCCAAGCGCATCCTCATCTACCTCGGCGGGCCGATGATGAACCTCCTGCTCGGCTGGCTGCTCGCCATCCTCCTCTTCGCCAGCGGGACGCCGGTTATCGACAAGGGCGTCGTCTATGTCGAGATGGTCTCCCCCGGCTCACCCGCCGAGGCCGTCGGCCTGCAGGCCGGCGATCTCATCCTCGAGGCCGCAGGAGAACCGCTGGAGAGCGTGGAAGCCTGCATCGAGGTCATCCATCGGCACGCCGGAGAGCCGCTCCCGCTGGAGATTCAGCGCGGCGAAACAACCTTCGTCGTCACGCCCACGCTGCGCACCGAAGCGCCCAAGGGCCAGGGCATCCTCGGCGTCGCCATCAGCGAGATGCCGCTGGCATCGCACATCGAACGGATGCCGCTCGGCCAGGCCATCGTCACTGGCAGCCGCTACTTCGGCGGGCTGGTCGTGGGGCTGATGATGCTCCCCGTCAACCTGGTGCGCGGCCTCTTCCCGGCCAGCGCCGCCCGCCCGATCAGCGTCATCAACATCAGCCGCATCACCTACCAGAGCGTGCAAGCCAGCGTCGATGTCGGGGCGCTCTACCCCATCCTCAGCCTGCTGGTGATGCTCAACGTCAGCCTGGGCCTCTTCAACCTCCTCCCCATCCCCGCGCTGGACGGCGGGCGCATCCTGCTCACGCTCGTCGAGATGGTCAGCCGCAAACCGCTGACCCCGCGGCAGCAGGAACGGGTCCACCAGGTGGCGATGTTCTTCCTCCTCCTCTTCTTCCTGGGAACCCTCGTCCTCGACCTGCTCTACCCCGTCAATCTGCCGGGTGCTCCCTGAGGCGCGGCAGGAGGGTTCGCTATGGACGAGAGGAAACGCGAGCGCCTGGAACGGCTCTGGCACGCCCTGGAGCGGGGCGAGATGCCTTACGAAGGCGACATCACCGCGCTCAGCGATCTCTCCGGCGAGGCGCTGGCACGGACGGCGCGGCTCTGGCGCGAGGCACCGGAGCAGGTGCGCCGCCATCTGGCCCACCAACTGGCCGTCATCACCCCCTTCACGCCGGAGTACAGCTTCCTCGACCTCTTCCGGATGATGCTCGACGACCCCGACCCCCGCGTCGTCGAGGCGGCGCTGCGCGGCTTGGCGGATGAGGAAGCCGACGATTACCGGCTCGTCGAACCGCTCGTCAAGCTCCTGCGCGGCCACACCGCCGAGGCGGTACGCGCCGCCGCCGCCCGCACGCTCGCCTACCTGATGGCGATGGGCCTGGAGGGGAAGCTGCCCGAAGCACGCTACCATCAGGCAGAAGAGGCGCTCCTGGCCGCCCACCGCGATGCCGGGGAGAGCGTCGAAGTGCGGCGTCGCGCCCTGGAAGCCGTCGCCGTCGCGGGCGGCGATGTGATCGCGGCGCTGATCGAGCGCGCCTACCGCGCGGAGGAACCGGCGATGCGCATCAGCGCGCTCTACGCGATGGGCGCGCACGGCGACAAACAGCGCTGGCAGCGTCCGGTGATGCGTGCCCTCTACAGCAGCGATCCGGAGGTGCGCTACGAGGCCGCCGTCGCCAGCGGCAAGCTCGACCTCGACGAGGCGGTGCCGGCCCTCCTCGATCTGACGGATGACGTGGACGAGGAGGTGCGCCAGGCAGCCATCCTCGCCCTCGGTACGATCGCCAGCAGCGAGGCCATCCGCGAACGGCTCCTCACCCTCCTCGACGACGAGAGCGAGGTCATCCGCGAGGTGGCGGAGGAGGCGCTGGCCCTCTTCGAGACCTTCCACCCCGATGCCGAGCGGTTGAAGCGGCTGGCCGAGTGGCTTCCCCCCGACAAGGAGCAAGGATAAGGTGAAACACATTCGTCTCTTCCTGCTGGCCAGTGCGCTCCTGCTCATCCTCCTGCCCCTTCGCGCCCCGCCCGCCGCCGCCGGAGGCGCAGTCACGACCTACAACTACACCTTCGCCCAGCAGGCGACCTTCACCTTCATTCTCCCGCCCGGGGAGGCCGCCCGCGAGGTGCAACTCTACCTGCGCATCGACGATCGGCCGATCGAGATGCACAACGTCCCCATCGAGGAGGGGCGGGCCGTCTACCGGCGCGACCTGCGCACCCACCCCTTCCCGCCCTTCGCCCCCATCACCTTCTGGTGGAGCTATCCTCTGGCCGGTTCGCCCCAGCAGACGGAGGAGCACTACTTCCTGTACGAGGACAACCGCTTCAACTGGCACGAGATCGGGAAGGACGGCATCACCGTCAAGTGGGTGGAAGGCGACGAAGCGCTGATGCTCAACGCCCTCGACATCGCCATCGAGGCACGGGAGACGATCGGGGTCCAACTCCAGTACTCCGCCGTCGAGCCGATGACGCTCTACATCTACCCAAGCCAGGCCGATCTCCAACTGGCCTTGCTGCTCAGCGGCGAAAGCTGGGTCGGCGGCGAGGCCCGCCCCGAAGTCGGCGTCATTCTCCTGGCCATCCCCCCCACGGAGGAGGCCGCCCTGCAGATGCAGCGCGACATTCCCCACGAGATGACCCATATGCTCCTCTACCGGCGGCTGGGCGAGAGCGGCTATCACAACCTGCCGGCCTGGCTCAACGAGGGGCTGGCAACGCGCTTCGAGCAGCGCCACGATGCCAGTTACGCCGTCGCGCTGGAAAAGGCTCTCTCCGGCGAGACCATCATCCCGCTGAAGACGCTGTGCCGTCCCTTCTACGACCTGCCCGATGAGCGTGTCCTCCTCGCCTACGCCGAAAGCTACAGCGTCGTAACCTACATCCAGCAGCGTTACGGCTGGTCGGCCATCCGCGGCCTGCTGAGCGCCTATCAGGACGGGCTGGACTGCTCCAGCGGGGTGCAGCAAGTCCTGGGGAAGGGGATCGGGGAGGTGGAGCGCGAGTGGCTGACGTGGCTGGGCAACACGCAGGGCGAGGGGGAAAGCGGCGGCACGGCCATCCTCCTGCGCCTCTTCGCCCAGCAACTGGCCCCCTGGCTGCTCCTGCTGGCGGCACTCAGCACGCCACTCCTCCTCACGCTCCTCGTCCATCCGAAAGGGAGATAGGCCGGCCGTGGCCGCCAGGCAGCGCCGCCGCACCTTCGCGCCGCTCATCCTCATCCTCTGGGGAGCGATGGTGCTCCGCTTCTACCACCTGGGCTTGCAGTCGTTCTGGAACGACGAGGGCAACGCGGCCCGCCTGGCGGAGCGGAGCCTCGCCCTCATCGTCAAGGGGGCGGCGATGGACATCCACCCTCCCGGCTACTACCTCCTGCTCCACTTCTGGCAACTCGGCGCGGGGAGGACAGAGTTCGCGCTGCGGGCCTTTTCCGCGCTGTGCAGTCTGCTCACCGTGGCCGTCGTCGCCGCGCTGGGGCGCAGCGTGGGCGGGCGGCGCGCAGTTGCGACCGCGGCGATCCTGATGGCTTGGCACCCGCTGGCCGTGTACTACGCGCAGGAGGCGCGAATGTACGCGCTGCTCGGTCTCCTGGCCGCGCTGACGCTCTGGGCGGGAGAGCGCCTCCGCTCGCGAGGCGACCGCTCCACGGCGGTGATGCTGGCCGCGCTGCTGACCGCGGGGCTTTACACGCACTACGCCTACCTCTTCGCGATAGCGGCGCTGAACGGCGCGGCCATCATCGAGGCCCTGCGGCGCAGCACGAGGCGGCCCTTCCCCCGCCGCCTCTGGCTCGCCGCGAACGGCTTCGCCGCGCTGGCCTTCCTCCCCTGGCTGCCCCACCTGCGCAAGCTGACCACGTGGAAGCCGCCCGACCTGGCCCAGACCGGGGCCTTCACCCACCTGTGGACGGCGCTCCTCGTCGGCACCACGCATCCCGCGCCGCCCGCGTGGCTCCTTTGGCCTGCCCTGGCGCTCCTCCTCTGGGGCACAGTGCGCGGGATGGGCCGACGGCCCTTCCTGACCACGGCGGCGCTCCTCCTCGTCCTCCTGCCGCCGCTCCTCTTCCTCGCCACCGGAAGCTACCGCCCGGCCTACCTGAAGTTCCTGCTCGTCTCGCTCCCCGCGCTGACGGTACTCATCGCCGCCGCGACGGCGGTCAGGACGAGGTGGGCATCGTGGCTCGCCTGCCTCCTCCTGGTCGCGCTGTTCATCCCCCAAGAGACGGCGCTGGACCATCTCTATCACGACCCCGCCTATCGCCGCACCGACTACCGCGGCATAGCCGCCCTCATCGCCGCCGAGGGACGGCCCGGCGATGCCGTCGTGTTGGACGCGCCCAATCAGTGGGAGGTCTTCACCTACTACTACCGCGGCCCGCTGGAGGTCTTCCCCGCGCCCTACCACCCAGATCCGGCGGAGGCGCAGGCTTGGCTCGCCACGCTCCTCGACGGGCATGAGCGGCTCTTCGTCCTCTACTGGGGAGAGCGGGAGGCCGATCCCCAAGGCTACATCGAGCGCGGCCTGGCCGAGCGGAGCTACAAGGCGGGGGAAAGCTGGATCGGCGAGGTGCGCCTGGCCCGCTACGGCGTCGCGCCGCTGCCGGAGGAGCCGACCCGTCCGCTGGAGGCGACCTTCGGCTCCGCCATCCGCCTGGAGGGCACGGCCATCGGCGGCGAATGCTTCCGCGGCGGGGAGATCATCCCCATCTCCCTCTTCTGGCGGGCGACGGCGAAACCGGCGACACGCTACAAGCTCTTCGTCCACCTCCTGGACGCGGCGGGGAACCTCGTCGCCCAGTACGACGGCGAACCGGTCGGCGGCTTCCGACCGACGGATGGCTGGGAGCCGGAGGAGCGTCTCATCGATCGCTGCGGCCTTCTCCTCCCCGCCTCGCTCCCCCCCGGACGGTACCGTCTGCGCCTGGGCCTCTACGACGCCGCGGGGACACGGCTCCCCGTCCGCAGCGGGGGTGAGGTGGACGACGGCGTGCTATTCGCGACTTTGGAGCTTCCCTGTCACGACGCCCAGGGGGTGAGCAGCCGAGCCGGGCAGTGAGCGGAGCGAAGGTGTTGGCTCAAGGGAAGAGCAGCGTGTCGGCTGGAAGCGCTTGTCGGGCAACGCTCTCGACTACACGAGCCAAGCATATCGCAGCGTACTACCTTTAAAACGAATCACCTGGTAATCATGGGCAAGTAATTCTTATATTGATATATCGAAGGCTTGGCACACCAGTCGAATTCGACAAAATCAAAATCGGCCTGAAGTGGGTTATCCTGCCATTCGTTTATCAGGTGAACACCAGCATAGAGAGTATTGGCCGCGCTGAAATGAACATCCCCTACTTGGATCCAATCCGTACCAGTCCGACTATACCAAGCAGTGAAGCTGTTGTTATCTCGCTCGAATCTGAGATACACATCAGAAGCAGAAAGTATAATATCTCCACTATCTGTATATGTACCACTAACACGATAAATAAACCGCAGATGCCCACCAGTCTTGAGTTCTAGCCTGATATAGTTATTTTCGTCTTGCCAGATGAGAAGGCCAGCACCCTGGTATTCATCAGGCACGGGCACAATTCTTACATGGGTTTGAACAACAAACCTCCTTCCTACCGGCTGCAAGAGACGAGGAGCATTTAGATTGAGAAACAGATCGTGGCCACTGCCCGGAGTCATTAAGCGCAAGTAACCGGGATTCGCGGTCAGGCTGTAAGTGGAATCGGCCAACGGATCGACCCACAACCATCGCAAGTCAAGCATGGAAGTGTTGAAAAGATCGCAAAAGCCCGGCGGGAAAAAGTCGCTATCCCACAAGGTAACATACACTATATCGTCTTTCTCAAAAGTCTCTGCCCAAAGGTTGGCTCGACGATTGACATAGTTGAAGGTCAAGTTTAACCCTATTCGTCGACCATGCTGCAGAATCAGTCCAGTTTGGGAATTGTACGGAATGGCTATTTGGACAAGGTAGCCACTGCCGTAACTACGTGCATATCGACCAATGTCTGACTCCGTAATAAGTCTTCCAAACGGGTAGTTAGGGTCATCATCCCACATCGGATAGCCCTTGGTGGCAATGATGGTTTCACTGCTATCCCAAATATGTGCCTTGCCTATAATCAAAGGGGCAGTTGGGTCTGAATAACTTGGGTCTATGTTGATCTCATAGTTATCTTTGCCGTGAAACCATCCATCAGCGTTGGCGTCAATCATAAGATGTATTTCCGCAAACCTATCAACCTGTATCATCAGGTAGAGATAGTTGCTATCCCAGTTGGCGTATACTGTGGAGGAAAAAGGCGCGTTTGCAGCATTGACACCGCTAATGAGTATATCCCAACCGGCAGGGTCCCCATTGAGCGGCAAGGTCTTCTCTGACATCTGTGTATTGATGCGATACAGAGGTTCAAAATCATTGCCGTCCAAAGCTTTATCCCCATCTGTATCAGGAGCAGTCAGATCGGCGTTTCTGAAAAAACCCGCAATACTCTCTTCGAGATCTCCATATCCATCTCCATCTGTATCAACAAGAGCTGTTGAACTTCCAAGGGACTGTTCCGTGATGGGCAGAGATGGATTTTGGTCTGGGACACCATCTCCGTCCGCATCAGGAGCCTGGATAATATCTCCCCAAGGAGGACGTAACACGAGCCAATTATCGGCTGGCCAGATTTTCATTCCATAGGCCCAAAAACTCCAGTTTTCCCCAAATGCACCTTCCAAATCCCAAGGGCGATCTGGAAAGAAATACTCAGGGTAGCCGCTGTTTTCCAGCATAAAGTCAATAGTATGCTGAATCTCGTGGGGAAACGCAGTAGAAAATACCTCTGCTCCAGACGGCTGAAATATCGGAATCTCTGTTATGCCGGTGAGACCCAGTTGCCAATAGATGCCCCCACCCAAGCCTCCATAGGCCGCTGGCAATGAGCCGTTGTTATGTGCCCATAGGTAATTGATGCTATCAAACTGATCCCTCTCGACTCCTCGATTCAACAGATCAGATTCAACAGATACGCCATCCCCATCATCATCAGTAGGATTCAACCAGTAGCCGCCATTCTGGTGTTGCGTGAACTCAGATGAGTCTTTATAATCATCGATAATCATAAAAGTTAGATTAATATAGAATTTAAAATGAGACTGCCGCCAAATGAATCTGGCCGTGTTTGCAACATGCTGTTGAAGGAGATCAATATCACTTGAGCTTAATGTGCCAGCAGCCGTATTAGGATAAATTACGATAAGAGTGTCGAGCTCAGTGTATGCCGTCGTGCCAGAGGCTGCCTGGTAAGCAGACTGTGGAACCTGCAAGGGAGGAAATAAATAGGGGTTTCGAATTTCGATATAGCCTTGAGGTTGATCTATGGGAGCGTCAAATACCGCATAGATGTAGGGCGATCCTGCATTTGGCAGGTTATTTACGCTCGAAGTTGGCGTAACCTGCAAGCCAGTGAATAAGACTAATGCAAAAACTATTCGAAGATATTTGTGACTAAACATTCTGATACTCCTCATCTGCAGCGATAAGCCACCAACGAAGCGGCGGATGAGCAGCCGGGCCGGGCAGTGAGCGGAGCGAAGGGGGTGACTTAAGGGTCTGCACCCGTACTGCGCGTCAGCCCACTATGGACGGTTGGTTCCGCCACCAATACGGCTGCCCATCTCTCTTCCCCGCTCCCTGCCCGCTATCCAAATCGGATACCGCGCATTAGCACCCCGCGTTACCCGCTGCACCTTCCCCGTCGCCACCTCAGCCAGCCAGATGTCCGGCACGCCTCCCGCATCCGTGCTGAACGCCAGCCACTTAGAAGGTGTAGTGCTTCGCCGAATACACAAACCCTCGGCTTATTCCCCAAAGCGCCGGAGGAGTTGGTAGATAGCATTTGCGCCAAAACCGATTGCTTCAACGGGAATGCGTTCATCTACACCATGGATCACCTGGATGAAATCGAAATCTCTTGGAAGCTGCATCGGCACAAAACCGTAAGTTTGAATCCCCAAGCGAGCGAAGAAGCGCGCATCGGTAACCCCGCTCATCAAAAAAGGAACTGGAATCCCATCGGGATCGGCCTGACGCAAAATATCAGCCAGCAAATCAAAGAGGCCCATATCCGGTTCAGCCGGGCCGGGATCATAACGTATGACTTCGATCTCGACATCGTGGCCGACAATGCCGGTTAACTCCGAGATCAAGTCATCGGGGCTATAACCGGGAAGCAGCCGCCCATCGAGTCCAATAGACACTTCGCCTGGTATGACATTGATTTTGGAGCTTCCGTGCAGGACGGTCGGACTTACCGTGTTGTGCAAAAGGGGATCAAATGGACGGCTATGTTCCCCCATTGCATCCAGCACCATGTTCGTGAATAGTGGGTTCGTCAATTGACCGAGAACGAGTTTCTTCACTCCCCCACTTGCCGATGCCACGGCATCGAACATGAGCCGCGCGGCTGGTGTGATATGCACCGGCAGACGATTCTCATCCAACAGCCGAAGGACCTGAGACAACTTCGCCATCGCTCCTCCACGGACGGGTATTGCCCCGTGTCCACCAGTACCGCGCACTGTCATGTTCAGCCAGCACAATTGTTTCTCCGCAATCATAATAGGGTAGAAACGTTGTTTGCCAACATAGAAGGTAAATCCACCGAATTCTCCTATGGCATATTTGATTCCTTCGAACACTTTGGGGTGATTCTCGACCAGATACCTCGAACCAAAATCGCTGCCTGCCTCCTCGTCGCTGACAATCGCAAGGACTACATCTCCGGGCAATTTCAAGGCATCCCCTTTTGCCCGCAAAAAGGCAGCCAGCATCATGGCTACTCCGCCCTTCATATCAAGAGCACCACGTCCCCACACAAATCCATCGCTCACTTCACCGGCAAACGGGGGATGCTGCCATGGCTGATTCTCCGTTGTCACAACGTCTATGTGTCCGTATAGCAATAACGGAGGTGCGTTGCCCATCCCCGGCAATCGTGCGATCAAATTGGGGCGCTCAGGCGTTTTGCCGAGAATGGTCGTTTTGATCCCGGCTTCGGCCAGCAGGCCGTTGATAAAGGAGATGCATTCAGCCTCGTTGCCAGGCGGATTGGTGGTATCGAATCGGATAAGGCGCTGGAGCAGCTCTGCGGGGCGCTCATAGATGGCCGACCGGTTGCGTTTATTAGATGTCAAGGCAACAGCCTCCTTTTTCCCTCTATCATTCGAGTATTGATACCACCTTAGCCGATGGCATATTCATGACTATTGCCGTAGGCATCTTCAATTGCTTCCAGAACTCAAAGGGGGTTACTCCTCGTACTACTCGGCTAACATACAAACTCATCACCGTCCCATGCGACACGATGACCATATCGTATCCCGTTCCCTGTTTCCAACAATCTGCTATCGCTTTCTCTATACGCTCTGATGCTTGCAATGCGGTTTCCAGGCCAAAAACTTTCTCTGTCGGATGTTCATAAAACTTTCGCAACATCTCGTCAAAACCATCTCCTACCCAACCTACGTTACGACGATCGTGTTCTCGTAGCCCTTCATGTACAGCAACTGGCACATTGTCCAATTGCGAAGCCAGAATTCTTGCCGTTTCCTGCGCTTTATTCTCTGGACTCGTAAAAATGATCTTGATTGTATAGGTCTCGAGGTTCTCGGCTAATTGAAGGCACCGCCTCCGTCCTTCATCCGACAAATGCCATTGGAAGGAAGGAACGGCGGGATCAACTTCTGGGATCGAATGACGGACAAGGATCAGATTTGACAAGCCGGGCTCCATTATACGATTCTTTCTCCTGTTTACACCGGAGAGCGTCTACTGGTACTGCCTGCCTAACAATAGCGTCAGCGGCGCGGCGAGTTTGTCCAGAAGCATTGCGGCTCGAAGTCGTCTGGTTGTCCCACAGCGAAGCTGCTGTCCGCTGCAGACGTGGTTGGGTGACATCGTTTTTTAATCTCCGTCCGCAAAACGTTCTTGGTAGGTTTCCAACAAAAATAATCCAATTGTCGTCAACGCATTTACAGCAAGCCTAGCATGTCTTCTACCTAGCCGATACTGATGATGCCCTTTTCCATGAAAATCACTGTATTTTGTCCGCAATGTTGCTATTCCCGCACCTACGTTCACTAAACCGCCAAGTATGCGTTTGATATCACTGTCAGCATGGTTTTCAGGAGACAATTGCATCTTGCGGAAAACCGCTTTTTGAAGCGACTGAAGACTCTCGTCTTTAGGGTACGCTTCGTCAAATGAATCAAGGATAGCTTTACAAATGCTCTCTAATGTTGTAGAAGCAAGACCGATTGCGCTTTCTGGGCGTACATCTACATCTCGTAATGCTTTGTCAAAGTCTCTCTTCGCATGTGCATATGCTGACCCATCCAATAAGCTCCGCAAATGGATTGCACCGGTAATTTCACTGGATGGAATATCAAGCCCTAAATCCAGAGCAATTTGCGTGACAATGCTATCATCCACATTACTCAACAACTCTTTCACATAAACCCATTTGCTGTGAACCATTGCAGCACCGTCATTCGCAATACCAAAGCCACCAAGATAAACGTTGATGTCTGTGGTTGTCATTGTGCTTTGAAGACGGCGACCTATTTGATCAATTAGATTGAAGCGGTCTATCTTTCTCATACAACTGAATTAAGCCACCCAACAGGGCGGCGGATGAGCGGCCTGGCCGGGCGGCGAGCGTAGCGAGCCAAGTCCGGCCAAGTCCGTTCCATCCGCCAGTCAGGCATTGCTCGCTCCGCTCGCGGCAGCCTAACTGTAGGCTGCAAATCTGTTCCATATACTCCATGACGCAGCACAACTGCCGCATTCGAAACGTCTCGGCAGCGTCGGGTATGCCTCCGACATCTTGCACCACGCCCCAAGCAAAATATATCCTACCTTCAGAAGACTGTCAAGCAAAACTACGCTATCCCTTCATTTGACAAGAGGGACGCCCTCTCCTACAATGGAAGCAGGTGAGGAGAGAGACGATGATCGAACTCGGTGATCGAGCGAAGCGGGCACTTTGTCGCAAAGCGCCCGCTTTGTCTTGCCGAGAAAGGAGGTGTCACGAGGTCGAGGGCCTCCTCAGCCCACGGGCGATCGTCCCACGATGCCAATCCCTACAAGAAAGGATGGTACCATGTTCGACGAAGCGTTGCTGCGAGAGTTGGCCGTGCTACAGGCCCGGGGACCGATCCTCAGCCTCTACCTGGACGTGGACCCGACGCGCAAGAGTCCGGATGAGTACAAGCTGGTGCTGCGCGATCTCCTCCACCAGGTGGAAGGCGAGGCCGATGCCGAGGACATCGAAGCCGTTCGGCGCTACGTGGAGCTGGAATACGATTGGTCGGGGCGCGGATTGGTCCTCTTCTCCCGACAGGCGGAGCATCTCTGGTATGCCCTTCCCCTTGCCGTCCCCGTCCGCTCCGGCGTTACGGTGGCGACCAAGCCCTACATCTCCCCCCTGGTGGAACTGGACGGCATCTACGGGCGCTACGCCGTCGCGATGATCGATCGGCAGGGCGGGCGCTTCTACCTCTTCCAGATGGGCGAGCTAAGCGCGCAGGATGGCTACCTGGGCGAGGAGGTGCGCGGCTCACGCAAGGGACGCGGCTCCTCGATGGTCGGCATGCGCGGCGGTGCGCCGACCTCCGGTCGCCGCGAGGAGGAGGTCATCCAGCGCAACCTGAAGGAGACGGCGCAGGCGCTGGAGGAGTTCTGCCGCCTCCACAAGCCCCGTCGACTCCTCGTGGCGGGGACGGAGCACACGGTGGCGCAGTTCGTCGAGGTGCTGCCGCCCACGCTGCGCCAAATCCTCATCGGCACCTTCAACGCCGATATGGGCGCGGGCGAGGTGGAGGTGCGCCGGGAATCGCTCCGCCTCCTCGCGGAACAGCAGGCGGCACGCAAGCAGGCGCTGGTGGAGGCCGTCTTCACGGCGGCGGCCAAAGGCTCCAACGGCGTCATCCGCCTCGACGAGACGCTGAGCGCCGCCCACGAGGGGCGTATCCAGGTGCTCCTCATCGAGCGCGGCTTCCATCGGCCCGGCTACCGCTGCGATGGCTGCGGCTACCTCACCACCCAGACGCTGGAGCGCTGCCCCTTCTGCGGCGGCACCTTCCTCGAAATCCCCGATGCCGCCGAGGCGGTCGTCACGCAGGTGGTGGAAAAGGGCGGCACGGTGGAGGTGGTGGACGACGGCGCGATGGGCGAGGCCCACATCGGGGCGCTCTTGCGCTACTAAAAAGCTGCAACTCCACAGACGAAGCCCCCAGGGAATCCCTGGGGGCTTGCGTGAAAGGCGAATCACGATGCCCAAGCTTTCGGAAAACCGTCAACGACGGCGACAGTGGGAACGCCGCAATCTCCTCCTCGTGCTCGGCATGCTCCTCCTCGGCGGTGAGGCGATCATCGGGCTGCTCTACGGCCGCTCGGCGGCGCTGAGCGCCCTCCTCTGCCTTGTGCCCGCCGCCGTGCTGATCGTCCTCCTCTGGCTGCTCCTTGTCGCCGTGGAACGCTGGCTCGACCGCGGCTAAATCCAGCCGCGCAGGCGCATCGCCGTCTCCACACGGCGGATGGCGACCCAGTAAGCCGCATCGCGCATGTAGAGGTCGTGCTCCCTGGCCATCTCCAGCACGCCCTTGAAGGCGTTGGTCATCTTCGCATCGAGCTTGGTCAACACCTCCTCGCGCGGCCAGTAGTAGTTCATATCGTTCTGCACCTGCTCGAAGTAGGAGCAGGTTACGCCGCCCGCGTTGCAGAGGAAGTCGGGGATGACGAAGATGCCGCGCTGCTTGAAGACCTCATCCGCCTCTAACGTGGAAGGGCCGTTCGCCCCCTCGGCGATGATCTTGACGCGGTCGCTGACCTTCGGCGCAGTCTCCTCGGTGAGCACATCCTCGATGGCGGCGGGGATGAGGACGTCCACATCCTTGGTGAGCCAGGCGTCCCCGTCCTCGACTGTGTAACCGGCACGCACGGCCTGGTCCTTGTCGATCGTCCCGTAGATGTCGGTGATCTTCTGCAGGTAGTAGGGATCGATCCCCTCCTCCTTGGTGAAGGTGTAGGCGGTGCGGTCGTGGCGATCCCAGCAGGAGACGCTGACGACCTTGCCGCCCAGCATCTCGATGAAGTGGATGGCCGCCCACTGCGCCACGTTCCCGAAGCCCTGGATGGCAGCCGTCGTGCCGCGGGAATCCATCCGCAGATGCTTCATCGCCTCGCGCACGGTGACGATGACGCCGAAGCCGGTCGCTTCGGTCCGCCCCTGCGAGCCACCGCTGCCCAACGGCTTGCCGGTGATGACGCCGGGCGTGTACTCGCCGACCAGCTTGGAGTATTCGTCCATCATCCAGCCCATCATCTGCGCGTTGGTGCCCACGTCGGGGGCGGGGACATCCATCCTCGGCCCAATATTCCGCCACATCTGATCGACCCAGCCGCGACAGAGACGCTCTTTCTCGCCGGTGGAAAGCGTCGCCGGATCGACGACGACGCCGCCCTTGCCTCCGCCCAGCGGAATGTCGGCGACGGCGCACTTCCAGGTCATCCACGTCGCCAGGGCACGCACCGTGTCGATCGTCTCATTGGCGGCGAAACGGATGCCACCCTTGCACGGCCCGCGCGAATCGTTATGCTGGACGCGGAAGCCGAAGAAGACCTGAATCGAGCCGTCATCCATCCGCACCGGAATCTGGAAGCGGAATTCGCGCAGAGGCCAGCGGAGAATCTGCCTCACCGAAGGGTCGAGGTTCATCTGCTCGGCCACGTGGTCAAACTGGGCCTGCGCTAACGCAAAGGGATTGGTTTTCTTCGCCATAAACTGTTCTCCTTGATGTAGTTTAGGATCAAAGGTCCAACCACTGCGTACCGAAGACGCAGTATCCTTCTCTCACGCCTCATCCAATGCCCGCCGGAGGAGCGTCCGCGCCTCCTGGGGATTGGCCTTGCCGCGCGTCGCCTTCATCACCTGACCGACGAACCAGCCGATGACCGCCTTCTTCCCGGCACGATATTGCGCCACCTGCCTGGGGTTGGCGGCGACAACCTCGGCGACGATGCGGGCCAGCGCCTCGCT
>JALXBP010000085.1 GCA_026991395.1 Anaerolineae bacterium
CCGCTTGCGCTCATCGCCGGTCAGCTCTTTGGCCGTAATGACGATGACCGGAATATCTTTCAACTCCGCATCGGCCTTCAGGGTATCGAGGACGGCGAAGCCATCCATATCGGGCATCATCAAATCGAGGAGAATGATATCCGGCCTCGTCTTGCGGATCAACTCGATGCCTTCCTTGCCCGTGTGCGCCTCGCCGATCTGGAAATCGCCGCGCGTCTGCAGGATACGCCGCAGGAGCCGAGCCGCTTCGGGATTGTCCTCGACGATGGCAATGCGGCGCACGCGATCATCGAGCTGATCCAACGCCCCCAGCAGGTCCTCCGAAGCTGCCGAACGTCGCCGCGGCGAGGGTGCGGGTGTCATCGCCAATGTCCCCGGTACGACTTTGAGCCAGTCTTCCTGCAAGAGGAACTTCTCCACCGGGAAGGTATGGCCCGAGCAGTTGACAAGGACGACGCTGTTGCGACGGATGATCCCCTTGCTCATCAGCTTGAACAAACCGGCAAAGGCGGTCGCCGCAGCCGGTTCCATCGAGATGCCCTCGATCTTGGCCATCATATGCAGTGCCCGGAAGGTCTCCTCATCCGTTACCGCCTCGAAAGCCCCGCCGTACTGCTTGACCACCTTGTACAGGTAGCTGTAAGCCGCCCCCGGCGCACCGGTCGCAATGGTGATGACGCGGGTCTTCGGGTCGAGGACCGGCTCCGCTTCCGGCAGCTCCTTGCGGAAAGCATGCACCATCGGAGCGCAGCCGGAAGCCTGGATCAACGCCAGCTTCGGCATCCGATCGACCAGCCCCATCCGATATAGCTCCTCGAACCCCTTCCAAAAGCCGACCGGCCCCAAGCCGCCGCTGACCGACTGGATATACCAATCCGGCGCACGCCAGGGAATCCCCAGTTGCGGCGGGCCAAGCTCCTCGGCCAACTGTTCGGCGACCTCGAAGGCCAAGGTCTTCATACTCTCGCGCGTGCCGATGTCGCGGATGCCTTGATCGCGCACGATGCCCTTGTGCTGCGCAAAGCGGGCGGCTACCCGCTTCGTCGCATCATAGGTTGCCGTGACCTTGACGACTTCGCTGCCGTAGATGGCGATCTCCCGCATCTTCTCCGAAGGCACCAGGCTGGGCAGAAAAGTCCACAGCTTGATGCCCGCATGCGAGGAATAGGCGGAATAGGAGATCGCCACGTTGCCCGTCGAGGCCACGACCAACTCCGTGATGTGCGCTTCCTTGAGCATCGAGATGACGAGACTGGCCTGGCGATCCTTGAAGGAGTTGGTCGGATTCTGCCGCTCGTCCTTGATGAAGATGTTGGGATTGCCGAGCATCATCCCCAGATTGCGGGCACGCAGCAGCGGCGTCCCGCCCTCCCCCATCGAAATCTGATAATCATCGTTGTGCAGAGGGAGCAGCTCGCGGTAGCGCCACATCGTGAAGGGCCGCTGGCGCAGAATGTCCGGCCAGAGCCGGTGGACCCGCTCGTAGTCATAGCGGGCCTCCATCCACGTATGGCCACACTTCTCACAAGGCGGAGTCGGAACGACGTAAGGCTGCCGATGGCCACAGGCAGCACACTCCAGCTCGATGTGCATCGGGATGGCCGATTTTATCGTTAGCATAATGCCTCGCTCGTCTTGCGTTTCGCGCAAGGAGATCATAGCGGATACAGGGCACGGAGCACGACGGCAAGGCCGGCAACGTGCAAACCATGCATCGAGAGGGTAGCATAACTTTGAGGAAGGGCAAGGCATCCGCCCCGCTTGACAGGTGGACCGACCCTGCTATACTGCGTGGCACAGGGTTCCCTGTGGGCAGTTGAGCAGGACAGAGCAAGCCGCTGGGGAGAAGCCCCAGGCGGCTTTTTTGTCTCTCTGCCCGATGAGCAAGAGGTGCAGAGCGCCTCACAGTTTGAAGGAGGTTTTCGAATGACAGAAGCCAACAAGCAGGTGCACAAGGACACCGTCGTCAGTGTGGATTACACAGTCAAGCTGGACAGCGGCGAGGTTGTCGACTCATCCGCGGAAAGCCGGCCGCTGGAGTATCTGCACGGACACAAAAACATCATTCCCGGCCTCGAAGCTGCGCTGGAAGGCATGGAGGTCGGCGAGAGCAAACACGTTACCGTCGCACCTGCGGATGCCTATGGCGAGCGCGTGGAGGAAGCGATGGAATGGTTCCCCCGCAACGCCTTCCCTGCCGACGTCGAATTGGCACCGGGTATGATGTTCCAGGCCCACGACGCACAGGGCAATGTGATCATGCTGGTTGTACGCGAGGTCAAGGACGACCGCGTGTTGGTGGATTACAATCATCCCCTCGCCGGTCAGACCTTGCATTTCGATGTTACGGTCGTGGATATTCGCCCCGCCACGGCGGATGAGATCGCCCACGGGCATGTTCATCACGCCGAACATCACTAAGTTCCAAGTTTCAGGAGGTTTTCAGATGGAAAGCAATCGTCAGAAGGGAACCGTCAAGTGGTTCAACGAAAAGAAGGGCTTCGGCTTCATCACCCCCGAGGACGGCAGCCGGGACGTCTTCGTCCACTTCTCCGACATCAACGCCACCGGGTTCCGTACCCTTCACGAAGGTGATGTGGTCGAGTTCAGCGTCGTCGAAGGCGAACGCGGCCCCAAGGCGACCAACGTCGTCGTCCTGTAGACAGGCCATTCAGAAGCGGGGACTCACGCAGTCCCCGCTTTTTGCATCCCCCGATTGTCCCCCTCAACAGGCGTGCTACAATCACGACAAATGCACGAGAGGAGGTTTGACAATGATAACGCTCGAAGCTCTGCGGCCTATCCACCCCCGCCTGATCGAGTGGAGGCGCGACTTTCACCGACACCCTGAACTGGGCATGGAGGAATACCGCACGGCCAAGGTCATCGCCGAGCATCTCCGCGAGTGGGGCTACGAGGTCCGCGAAGGCATTGCCGCGACCGGAGTCATCGGCCTGCTGCGCAACGGCGACGGCCCCATCGTGATGGTGCGGGCCGATATGGACGCCCTCCCCATCCAGGAAGCCAACGAGCACGACTACGTTTCCACCATCCCCGGCAAGATGCACGCCTGCGGACACGATGCCCATATGGCCATCGGCCTCGGCGTCGCCGAATGGATGGCCGAGCACCGCGACGCCTGGCACGGCACACTGATGATGCTCTTCCAGCCCGGCGAAGAGGGATTCAACGGCGCGGCGAAGATGATCGCCGCCGGGGCACTGGAGCATCCCCACCCTGACCTCTTCCTCGCCCTCCACGTGTGGAACGAGATGGAGGTCGGCCAGGTCTCCGCCGCCGTCGGCCCGGTGATGGCCGCAGCGGACGCCTGGAGCACGCACATCATCGGCAAGGGCGGCCACGCCGCCACCCCCCACGAATCCATCGACCCCGTCTACATCGCCGCCCTGACCGTCGAGGCCCTGCAGAGCATCGTCAGCCGCAATGTCGACCCGATGAAGACCGCTGTCCTGACCGTGGGCTCGATCCACGCGGGCACGGCCTTCAACATCATCCCCAACGAGGCCGAACTGAAAGGCACCGTGCGCACCTTCGAGGAGACAGTTCGCGAAACGGTGATGGGACGGCTGAAGACGATCGTCGAGGGAACGGCGTGGATGATGGGCGGCGTCGCCACGCTGGAGGTCGCCGAGGGCACCCCTGCGGTGGTCAACGACGAGAAAGTCAGCCACGTCGTCTGGAAGGCCATCACCGACATCGTCGGCGAGCAGGGGCTGCGTACCGACGTGCGCACGATGGGGAGCGAGGACGCCTCCTTCTTTATGCGCGAAGTCCCCGGCTGCTACTTCTTCGTCGGCTCATCGCCCGTGGACGGCGAGAAGGTACCGCACCACCACCCCCGCTTCGACATCGACGAAGAGGCCCTCATCATCGGAGCGGCGGTGATGATCGACGCCCTCCTCCGTCTCTTCGGCGGCGAGGCTGCCTGATGCCCCAGCGCCCGCCCCTCGCCTGGCTGGACGGCGAAGGCTGGATCGTCCTCATCGGCGGCGGCGATCCGGGACGCGGCGACCTGGACGAGCCCTTCGGCCACATCCTCAACCGCATCAATCTCGACCGCCCCGTCATCGTCCTCATGGCCGAGGGCAGCGAGAGCCGGGCTACCGAGGTTCTGGACGCCTACACGGCACTCGGCGGGCCGGGCGGGTATGCGATGGCGTTGCAGAGCGTGGAAGACGAACGGCTGGCCCGTCCCGACTTTCTCGACCTCATCTCCGAAGCAGGACTGCTCCACCTCGGCGGGGAGGATGCCCTGCGCCTGACCCGGGCACTGCGCCGCAGCCCCGCCCTGGGACGCATCGTCGCCGCCTTTGCCACCCTGCAGGGGCTTACGCTCGTCGGCTGCGCAGGCGGGGCGCGCGCTCTGGGCGCGTGGGCCGGCGATCCCGCGCGTCCCGGCCCCGCCCATCACGGCCTCGACTTCGTCCACAACACCCTCATCGTCCCCCACTTCACGCAGACGGAAGCCCATCCGGAACTGCGCACCCTGCTCCGGCACCACCCGCACGCCCTGGGACTGGGCCTGCCTGACCGCACCGCCTTGGCCCTCGGCCCGCGCGGCGATGTCGAACGGTGGGGCGAAGGCGAGATCACCGCCGTGGTCAAGATGCAAGGCTAACATCAGAGGGAGGAAGGCGTCACCCTTCTCCCTCATCGCTACATTGGAGGGACTATGGACAATAAACCAAATGTCGTCGTGCGCGTCGGCGGTGAGGCGGGCGAGGGCACGATCACCTTGGGCGAGCTATTCACCCGCATCGCCGCCCGTGCCGGTCTGGAGGTTTACACCTACCGCACCTACCCGTCCTCCATCAAAGGCGGGCAAGTGCTCTACCAAACCCGCCTGGGCGTCGAGCGCGTCCTCAGCGAAGGCGACGATGCCGATCTGCTCGTCGCCATGAACGCCCTGGCCTGGACGGAGAGCCGCGGCGACCTCAAGGAAGGCGGCATGCTCCTCTACGATCCCGCCGGCCTTCCCGCCCCGCAGATCGAAAGAGAGCGGGCCTTGCCCCTGCCCGCCACCGAACTGGCCCGCCAACTCGACTGGCTGCGCGGCAAGAACATGGTGATGGTCGGAGCGCTGACCTGGCTCTTCGAACTGGGACTGGAGCGGGCCGAAGCCGTCGTCCAGCAACGGATGGCCCATTACGCCGACCTCCTGCCGAGCAACCTCGCTGCGCTGGGAGCAGGCTACCACTACGCCCGCGAGCACTATCCCGAGCGGCTCCCCTGTCGCCTGCAGCCGCCGGAACATCCGGAAGAGCGGCTCATCCTCTCCGGAGCCGACGCGCTGGCCCTTGGAGCCCTGGCCGCCGGATGCCGCTTCTACGCAGGCTATCCCATCACCCCCGCCACACCGGTGATGGAGGCAATGGCCAAGTACCTGCCCGCCTTCGACGGCACCTTCATCCAGGCCGAAGACGAGATCGCCGCCATCAACATGGTCGTCGGAGCTTCCTTCGCCGGACGTCCGGCAATGACCGCCACCTCCGGCCCCGGCCTTTCGCTGATGATCGAGACGTTGGGAATGGCGAGCATGGCCGAAGTCCCCATCGTCCTCGTCGATGTGCAGCGCGGCGGCCCCTCCACCGGCCTGCCGACGAAGACCTCGCAGGGCGACCTCTTCCTCGCCCTCTACGGCGGGCATGGCGACGCCCCGCGCTTCGTCCTCGCCCCCGATTCCGTCAAGGACAGCTACTACGAGATGATCAACGCCTTCAGCCTGGCCGAGCATTACCAGATGCCGGTCATTGTCCTCTCCGATCAGGCAATGGCGGCCCGCGTGGAGACCATTCCCTACCCCGACCGCGAGGGCTTCGCCTGGTGCGAGCACCTCAGCCGCATCATTCCCGACGAAACGGCCCTGAGCGGCGACTACCGGCGCTACCGGCGGACGGAGGACGGCATCTCGCCGATGGCGCTCCCCGGCATGCCCGGAGGGATGTACAGCGCCGAAAGTCTGGAGCACGACGAATACGGCCATCCCACCCAGGCCCCCCACGTCCACGCCGCGATGATGGCCAAACGCGCCCGCAAAGTCGAAACGGCCCGCCGCCGCCTCGTCAACTGGAAAGCCGCGGCACGACGGTGGGGCACGCACGGCGCTCCCTTCGGCGTGATGGGTTGGGGGAGCACACGCGGCGCGGTGCGCGAAGCGATGCAAATCATCGGGCGGGAGAAGATTCCCCTGGAAGCCCTCTACCCCCACACCCTCCTGCCGATGCCGGACAAGGCTATCGCCGATTACCTGCACGGCAAAAAGAGCATCCTCATCCCGGAGTTGAACGCCTCCTCCCAGTTCGCACGAATGATCGAGCACCGTTACTACAAGCAGTTGGAGGAAGAGGGTATCCACATCTACATGCTGCCCAAAGAGGAAGGACGCCCCTTCAAAGTGCGGGAGATCGTACAGGCGATCCTGGATATGGTGGACAGAGAGTGCTGGGGCATCCGAGGAGGTTGGCGATGAACAAGATCAGCGATTACCGCAGCGGCGTCAAGCCGATCTGGTGTCCGGGCTGCGGCGATTTCGCCGTCCTCAGCGCCGTGATGCGGGCACTGGCAGCGCAGTCCATCCCGCCGGAGCGCGTCGCAGTCGCCTCCGGCATCGGCTGTTCGAGCCGCTTCCCCGCCTTCATCCGCACCTACGGCTTCCACGGCGTTCACGGACGCCCGCTACCGCTGGCCACAGGCATCAAGCTGGGCAATCCGTTGCTCACCGTCATCGCCGTCGGCGGTGATGGCGACGGCTTCAGCATCGGCGGAGGACATCTCCCCCACGCCGCCCGCCGCGACATCGAGCTGACGTACATCGTGATGGACAACAGCATCTACGGCATGACCAAGGGGCAGCCCTCCCCGACCTCGCCGCGCGGTATGCGCCGCAAAGCCTCCCCCTACGGCTCCCTGGAGACCCCGCTCAATCCCGTGCTGATGGCGCTGGCCTACGGGGCGACCTTCGTCGCCCGCGCCTTCTCCGGCCAGATCAAGCAACTCACGGCGATCGTCGAGGCGGCGCTGCAACACCCCGGTTTCGCCTTCATCGACGTCCTCTCCCCCTGCGTAACTTTCTTCGACACCTACGACCATTACCGCCGCATCACCAGGCCTCTGCCCGATGACCACGACCCCACCGACCTCGCCGCGGCGATGCAGCGGGCACAGAGCCTGGAACCGCTCTACTTAGGCATCTTCCGCCGCGTGGAAGGGCCGGGCTATGCCAAGCGGATCGCAGCGCTCCGCGAGGAGGCCACCCGCTGGACGCTGGACGATCTGATGGACAGCTTCCGCCGCTGAACAGCAGAAAGCCCCCGTTCACCGGTCGATGGACGGGGGCTTCTCGAAGGATACTCTCAGTGCGTGATCTTGCGCGGCAGCTTCTTCGCCTGCGCGACCCAATCGGCCACCTGGCCGGGCGTGGGCAGACGACGCACCAGCTTCTTGACCGCATTGACTTCGGCCAGCTTCTTGATGAGGTTGTCGGGATTCCGCTGCGCCAACTCGGGCACCGTGTCCACCCCCGCCGCCTCCAGCAAGTCGGCATACTCCTCGCCAACGCCCTTGATGCGGAAGAGATCGACATGGTTCACCCAGCGCAGGATCAACTTGGGACTGAGCCCCGTCTTCTCCGCGATCTCCGCGCGGCCCTTTGCCGTTCCCCCCTTCTCCAGCAAAGCCTCCGTCGTTTCGATGCCCGCAGCCTTCAACTTCTCCGCATAGCTTTCCCCGATGCCCTCCACCTTCGTTAACTTTGCCATCTCACTCCTTTCATACAAGCGGTTTTCTCGGCCCGATAGGGACACAATCACAGTATAGGCGCTTCCGAAAAAGCTGTCAAACGCCGCGAGGGAAGTTCACGACAAGTGACCGTTTGGCGTTCCCCGACTTCTGTGGTACAATAGCGAGGACTCAGGACCGCTACTGCCTTCAGTTCAGTTCCGGACCGAGATCCCAATTTCCAAAGGAGTGTTTTTGATGAGCAAGTCGATTTATGTTGGTAATCTGCCCTACAGCGCCACAGAGGACGAGATCCGGGAACTGTTCGCGCAGTACGGAGAGGTGGAAAGCGTTCGCTTGATCACCGACCGCGAGACCGGTCGGGCGCGGGGCTTCGGCTTCGTGGATATGGAAGAAAGCGCCGTCGAGACCGCGGTCAACGCCCTCAACGGCAAGCAGTTCGGCGGGCGCACGTTGCGCGTCAACGAGGCGCGTGAGCGCGCTCCGCGCCGCAACACGGGCGGCTACAACCGCCGTTCCTGGTAGGCATCTCCTGTCATTCCTCGGCGCTCCGGGCCAGTCCCGGAGCGCTTTCGCATCTTCCGCCCTTTCCGCCGTCGGCTATAATGCCCCCAGTCCACCAAAGGAGGGTCCGATGAAACGAACACCGAGTCTGATAACGCTCCTTCTCATCGTTCTCCTCTCGCTCGGCGGCTGTGCCCGCCCAGCGGCGGAGCCGACAACGCTGCGCGTCGGCCTGCTCCCCATCCTCGATGCCCTCCCCTTCTACGTCGCCGAGGAGGAGGGCTACTTCGCCGATGCCGGGCTGGCGGTAACCTTCGTCCCCGTCGCCTCCGCCGCCGAACGCGACCAGCTTCTGACGGCGGGGCAGGTCGATGTCGTCATCGACGACCTCGTCTCGCTCCTCTTGCTCGACCGCGAGAGCGTCCGGGTCGTCGCGGTGCGCGTCGCGATGCGCCCCACCGAGACCTTCGCGCAGTTCCGCCTGCTCGCCGCGCCGCACAGCCCCGTCCAAACGGTTGACGATCTGCGCGGGCTTCCCGTCGGCGTCTCCGAAGGGACGATCGTCGAGTACCTGACCGACCGCCTCCTGGAAGCGGCGGGGTTCGCGCCCGACGAGATCGCCGTCGTCGCCGTGCCGCGCATCCCCGACCGCATGGCCCTGCTGGAATCGGGGGAACTGCAGGCCGCTATGCTGCCCGAACCTCCGGCCTCGCTGGCCATCGCCCAAGGGGCGAGGGCGATCATCGACGACCGTTCGCTTCCCGATCTCGCCTGCAGCCTCGTCTCCGTCCGCGCCGAACTGGCCGAATCGCAGCCGCAGGCCGTCGAGGCGATGCTGGCCGCGCTGGAAAAGGCGGTGCAGGCGATCAACGCCGACAAGGAGCACTGGACGCCGCTCCTCACCGAGCATCACCTCCTCCCCCCGGCGCTGGCCGACGATTTCACCTTGCCCGACTACCCGGCGGCCCAGGTTCCCTCCCCCGCTGCCTTCCACGACGTGCAGAGATGGCTCACCGAGCGGAGCATGCTCACCACCGCCCCGCCCTATGCCGATCTCGTGCGCGACGAGTTCCTCCCCTGAGGGCAACTCTTGCCCTACTCGTCCGCTGTGATAGAATGCCCTGCGTTGCTCCCGCGGGAGCAAACCCTGAGGAGGTCAACCTATGAGCGATGAGATCAAGACCGACATTGAGCAGCCGGAGGCCGCCGGTTCAGACGAAGCCCCGGTTAGCCTGGAGGCGCTGGAAGCAGCCCCCAAAGAGAGCAAGCTGGCCTCCCTGCAAGGGATGCTGGCAGGACGAGGATGGCTCGGCGCACTCCTCGTAGCGCTGCTGATCATCGCCTTCCTCTTCCTGCCGCCGGTCTCGCTGGGCACGCGGCTCCTCGGAGCCGGCCATTACACGACGCTCGACGCCCAAACACCGCGCATCACCCACCCCGACGGCCTGGCCGTCATCGTCGGAGAGCAGGAAGGGGAAAAGCTGCGCGTCAAATTAGGCTCCGTCCCCAGGGCCGACTTCGAGGAGGCTGGCGAGACCCTGCCCGATGAGGCGAAGGCCGCCCAACAAGCCTTGCCCGATAACTTGGTGCCCAAAAGCCCCTTCTTCACCATCGACGTCCGTGGCAAGAGCCTCGGCCCGGCGACGCTCGTCCTCACCATTCCCAACGAGGCCGAACCGTGGGAGACCCTGGACGTTTACGGCTGGGACGGCACGAAGTGGTCGTGGCTGCCCGGCACGCTCGACCGCGAAACGGAGACGCTCGTCGTGGCCGTAGAGCAGCTCCCCAAAGCGGTGATGGTCATGCAGACGAAAGCCGTTCCCCAGGTCATCGCCGCCGAGGGTGAAGACCTGCCTCCCGCCGAATTCGGCACCTCCATCTCCCAGGTCGATCTGGTAGGGATGAAGATCGGGACCTTGGGCAACCTCAACGGCGACCCCTCCCTCCTGCCGCCGGGCAGCGTGAGCACGAATCCCGTCCTCGCCCCGACGGTGCGCAACTGGATTCCCGGCCATCCGCCCAACTTCGGCCTCGTGGAGGATATGCTGGGCATCGCCGCCGACCGCGCCGCGCACATCACGGCACTGGTCGATCTGGCGAAGAACGGCGATTATCCCGGCCTGGTGCTCGATTACCGCGCCCTCTTGCCGGAGGATCGCGAAGCCTACGCCGCCTTCGTCGCCGACCTGGCCAACGCCCTCCACGCCGAGGGGAAATGGCTGGCCGTCACGGTGGAAGCACCGCAGATTCAGGCCGACGGTACCTGGAACGACGGAGCCTACGACCTCTACGCCATCGGCAAGGCCGCCGACCAGGTGCAGATGGTCATGCCGCTCGACCCGCAAGCCTACACGCCCGGCGGCCAGGTCGATCAGATGCTCGTCTGGGCCACCTCGAAGGTCAACCGCGCGAAGCTCTTCCCCATCTTCTCCACGCTGAGCACCGACGGCAAGACGACCTACACGCTCGACGACGTCTTCCGGCCACTGGCGGAGATCGCCGCCGTAACGCCGATGAGCGAGAGCGTCGCGCCGGGGACCAAGCTGGCCTTCCAGGTCGCGTTAGATGCAGCCTTGGACAGCGACGCCACGACCGGAGCCGAACGCATCACCTACGGCGATGTCGCCTACTGGCTCGGAACGCCGGAGTGGCTCCGCTACCGCCTCGACCTCACAGCGCGCTACCACCTGGGCGGCGTCGTCCTGCGCGACCTTTTTGCCGACGGGAACTTCCCCGGCATCGCGCAGGCGCTGCAGAACTACCTGGCCGCCACACCGGCCACACAGGCCACCCCGCCGCAGGTAAGCTGGTCGGTCAGCGGGCCGGACGGCAAGACCGAGCAGATCGAACAGCCGATCTCCCAGGAGCCTTTCGCCTGGACGGCACCGGAGGTAACCGGCACCTACCACATCGCCGCCTCCATCTTGGGCCTCGACAAGGGCAGCATCGACGTGCAGGTCGCCCAACCCGTCCCGCAATCCAATGCCGAAGAAGAGGAACCGGCCATCGGCGGCGCCTCGGCGGCGGACGAGACGACACCCGAGATGAAGGCCGCCTTCGTCGCCGACGTTACCGTGCCCGACAACACCCACTACGAGAAGGGCGAGCAGTTCACCAAGACCTGGCGGCTGAAGAATGTCGGCAGCGAACCGTGGCCCGAAAATACCGTCGCCCGCTACGTTGGCGGCGAGCGGATGGCCTCGGTGGACGAGGTGAAGGTCGGCGCGGTCCAGCCCGGCGAGACGGTGGACGTCAGCGTCGATATGGCCGCCCCCTCGCAGGATGGCGTCTTCAAGAGCCGATGGGCGCTCTACGTCGGCGACAAGATGATCCCCGGCAGCGACCTCTGGGTCGTCATCCAGGCGGGGACGCCGCAACAGGCAGCCAATCCCGCACCGGCAACCGGCGGCGGTCCCTTCGAGCTGGGCGGGCATATCCTCCAGGGCTTCCGCTACGCCGACAAGATGCACTACGCCGGGATGACTTGGGTCAAGGTGCAGGTGCGCTACCCCGGCGATGCAAACGGCATCATCGCCGCAGCGCACGCCAACGGCTTCAAGATTCAGATCAGCGCCTTAGGCGAGGCAGGAATGGTGACGCGCGGCGACTTCAAGGAGACGGTCAGCAACTGGGTTGCCGGTATCGCCGCCGCTGGAGCCGACGCCATCGAGGTGTGGAACGAGCCGAACCTGCCGCGCGAGTGGCAGAGCGGCTACATCAGTCCGCAAGCCTACACCGACCTCCTCTGCAGCGCCTACGCGGCGATCAAGAGAGCGAATCCCAACACGTGGGTCATCAGCGCCGCGCCCGCCCCGACCGGCTACTTCGGCGGCTGTCATCCGCACGGCTGCGATGATGTCCCCTGGCTCCAGGGGATGTACAACGCCGGAGCCGCCAACTGCTTCGACTTCATCGGCGCGCACCACAACTCCGGAGCCACGCCTCCGGCAGCCACCAGCGGCCACCCCGCCGACCCCGGCGACCATCACCACTCCTGGTACTTCCTGCCGCAGACGCAGATCTACTACAACATCTTCAACGGCACCAAGCAACTTTTCTACACCGAATTAGGCTACGTCTCGCCGGAGGGCTTCGGCTGGATTCCCGACACCTTCGCCTGGGGCGCGAACACGACCGTCGCCCAGCAGGCGCAGTGGCTGGCCGATGTCGTCAACCTGAGCCGCCAGACGGGGATGGTGCGCGTCGTCATCATCTGGAACGTCGATGCGCAGTGCTACGGGATGTGCGGCGGCGTGCAGGACCCGCAGGCAGGCTACGCCATCATCCGCCCCGACGGCTCCTGTCCCGCCTGCGATACGCTCCACACGCTGATGGTCGGGCAATGAGCCGGTAGAGCCTCCCGCCGTGGCGGGAGCAGCATCGACCTTCCGAGGGCGGTCCGATGGGCCGCCCTCTTCGTCGCTCTCCTTGCCTCAGCAGAGAAGACAGGTATCATCCTCCCATCCCCGCGCAGAGGAGGGAGCATGCTCAAGACACATACCTGCGGAGAGTTGCGTGCCGAGCACGTGGGTCAGGAAGTGACGTTAGCCGGTTGGGTCAACCGTCGGCGCGACCACGGCGGGCTGGTCTTCATCGTCCTGCGCGACCGCTGGGGGCTGACGCAGATCGTCGCCGGGGCCGACATCGCCGCCGAGGCGCACCGCACCGCCGAGTCGGTGCGCGGCGAGTACGTCATCCAGGTGCGCGGCATCGTCCGCGCCCGCCCCGCCGAGCAAGTCAACCCCGACTGGCCGACGGGCGAGATCGAGGTGGAGGCGCACGAGATTCGCATCCTCAACACGGCGAAGACGCCGCCCTTCTACATCTACGAGGATTCGCCGGTGGACGAGGCGCTGCGCCTGCGCTACCGCTACCTCGACCTGCGGCGGACACGGATGCAGCGCAACCTCATCCTCCGCCACAAGGTGGTCAAGTTTATGCGCGATTACCTCAGCGCGCGCGGCTTTCTGGAGATCGAGACGCCCTACCTCTTCAAATCCACGCCGGAGGGCGCGCGGGACTACCTCGTGCCGAGCCGCGTCCATCCGGGCAAGTTCTACGCCCTGCCCCAGTCGCCGCAGCAGCTCAAGCAGTTGCTGATGGTCGCCGGTTACGAGCGCTATTTCCAGATTGCCCGCTGCTTCCGCGATGAGGACTTGCGCGGCGACCGCCAGCCGGAGTTCACCCAACTCGACCTGGAGATGTCCTTCGTCGAGCGCGACGACGTGCTCGATCTCACCGAGGGGCTGTACACGGCGATGGTGCGCAGCGTCGCGCCGGAGAAGAAGATCATCACCCCCTTCCCGCGAATGACCTACGCGGAGGCGCTGGAGCGCTTCGGGACCGACAAGCCCGACCTCCGCTTCGGGATGGAGCTGGTCGATCTGACCGCGTTGCTGGCCGAAAGCGGCTTCGGCGTCTTCAGCCGCGCGGCGAAGGCGGGCGGGCAGATCAAGGCGATCGTCGCGCCGGGCTGCGCCGACTACAGCCGCCGCCAGATCGACGAACTGACGGCGCTCGCCAAGGCCGAGGGGGCGAAGGGGCTGGTGACGCTGGCCTACCGCGCCGAGGGCGTCAAGGGACCGGCGGCCAAGTACCTGAGCGTGGAGGAGGTGGCGGCCATCGCCGACCGGACGGGAGCTTCGACGGGCGATCTCGTCTGCATCGTCGCCGACGAGGCCGCCATCGTCGGCGCAGCGCTTTCCGCCCTGCGGCTCCACTTCCGCGACGTGCTGAACCTGGCCGATCCCGACCTGCTCGCCTTCGGCTTCGTGGTGGACTTCCCGATGTTCGAGTGGGACGAGGAGACGCAGCGCTGGAACGCCGCCCACCACCCCTTCACGATGCCGCGTCCCAACGACTACGCCTCGATGGCTGCCGATCCCGCCGCCGTCGCTTCCGAGGCCTACGATCTGGTCTGCAACGGCTACGAACTGGCCTCCGGCAGCATCCGTATCCACGATCCGCGCATCCAGACCGACGTCTTCCGCATCCTGGGCTACGAGGAGGAGGAGGCCAAGGCCCGCTTCGGCCATATGATGGAGGCCTTCTCCTACGGCGCGCCGCCGCACGGCGGCATCGCCCCCGGTGTGGATCGGACGGTGATGCTCCTGGCAGGCGAGAAGACGATCCGCGAGGTCATCGCCTTCCCCAAGACGACGAAGGCGGAGGACCTGATGGCCCACGCCCCCTCCGAGGTCTCGGAGGAGCAGTTGCGCGAACTGCACCTGCGCATCGTCCTCGACGAGGAGGAGGCCGCGTAGCGCCTGCCCCCTTCGACAGACGAAAAGGGCACAGAGTTGCGGCTCTGTGCCCTTTGCCGTCTCCTGCTTCAGCGGATGATGGGATCGTTGGGGACGGCGCGCTCCTCGATGATGCGGTAGCTGTTGGTGATCTCCGCCACCTGGCGCAGCATCGCCGAGGCGGAGCAGTAGCGCGTCTCGGAAAGCTCGATCGCCCGCTCCACCGCCCTGGGGTCGATCCCCTCGCCGTAGACGATGTACTCGATGTGGATTTTGGTGTAGACCTTCGGGTGCGTGGGGGCGCGTTCGGCCTCCACCTTCACCTGGAAGCCGGTAACCTTCTGCCGTTTCTTCGCCAGGATGGAGATCACGTCCATCCCCGTGCAGCCGCCCAGTCCCATCAGGAAAAGCTCCATCGGTGCGGGGCCGGTGTTCGTGCCGAAGGGCGGCCTGTGGGAATCGAGGACGATGGCCGGGCCGTCGTTCGCCTCGGCGACGAGGCGCAGGCCGGGACCGACCCAGGTAACCTGTGCTTTGGATGTCATCGGTTGCTTCTCCTTATGCCTTTTTGGGGAGGGGAATGACGCAGATGAAGCACAGCGTCTCCTCTCCTTCGTTACGATAGCCGTGCACTTCGTCAGGGGCGATGTAGAGGACGACGCCAGGCTCCATCACGGCCTCGCCCTCTGCCCCGCTGACGATGCCGCGCCCCTCCAGCACGTAGATTTCGTGCTCGTAGGGATGGTGGTGCGGCGGGAAGACGACGCCCGGCTCGATTTCGATGATGCGCATCGCGTAGTTGGGGACGCCATCCTCACCGGCCAGCAGCCAGCGGATGCCGATCCCTTCCTGTACCGGTTGGAGGGGAACCTCCGCGGCCTTCTTGACGAGCATCTCACACCTCCTTCGTCTCGTCGGGGGCGGGCTTCTTCAGCAGCGCGTAGAGACCGCAGTAGCCCACCGCCGCCGTGATGACCAGTCCCACGCCGAGCAGACCGAGTACCGTCCCCGCCGTGCCCTGGATGAAGAGGAAGCCCAGCAGCATGGCGAAGAGGCCCAGCACGCCCCGCACGATGCGTTCGAATTCGGAGAGGTTGGGCTGCATCGGTTACGCCTCGCTCTTCAGTTCGGCCAGGTACTCGCGCGTCGTCATCGCCGCCTTGCAGCCATCGGAGACGGCGACCGTAACCTGGGCCAGGTTGTCGGCGCGGACATCGCCCGCCGCCAGCACACCCTCCACCTTCGTGCGCATCTTCTCGTCCGTCTTGATGTAGCCCCAGCGGTTCAGTTCCACCAGGTCCTTGACGAACTCCGTATCGGGCTTGTAGCCGACGTAGATGAAGACGCCGTCGGCGGGGATCTCCTTCAGTTCGCCCGTGGCGCGATCCTTGAAGACGACGGCGGTAACCTTCTCGTCGCCCTTGATCTCCACTACCTGGCTGTTGAAGTAGCAGGTCGCCTTGGGATGGTTCATCACCCGCTCCTGCAGAATCTTTTCCGCCGGGGAGTGGTCGAGGAACTCGATGAAGGTAACCTCGCTGGCGTAGTTGAGCAGGTTCTGCCCCTCCTGGAGGCCGGAGTTGCCGCAGCCGATGACGACGACGCGCTTCCCCTTGTAGAGCGGGCCATCGCAGGTGGCGCAGTAGGAGACGCCACGCCCGTAGAATTCCTCCTCGCCGGGGATGCCGAGGTGCTTCGGCTGGCTGCCGGTCGCCAGCAAGACGACCTTGCCCTCGTACGTCTCGCCCTCCGCCGTGTGGACGCGGATGAGGCCCTTCTTCACCGGCTCGACCTTCGTCACCTCGTCGAACTCGACGATCTCCGTCCCGAAGCGCTCGGCCTGCTTGCGCATGCGCTCCATCAGCTCCTCGCCCGCGATCCCTTCCGGGAAGCCGGGGTAATTCTCGATCAACTCCGTCGTCGCCGCCAGCCCGCCGACGACCTCCTTTTCCAGCACGAGCACTTTCATCCCGTCGCGGGCGGCGTAGATAGCCGAGGAAAGCCCCGCCGGTCCCGCGCCGATGATGATGTAATCGTACAGACCGCCCGAAGGGGCCTCTTTCCTGGGTTCCTCAGCGACTTTGAAATCGAACATCTCGTACCTCCTCACGCTGTGGTGGAATGAGAAAACCCGGCTTGCGCCGGGCTTTCCGTCTCGATTCGTCCTGTTGGATGAGCGCCCGGCTCACCGTCCAAGGCCGCTCCCTCAGATCGACTTCTTGATCGCCTCGACGATCATATAGGCCGGGGCTGCGCCTTCCACCCGCTCCTTGTCGTTGATGACATTGAGCGGCACACCCATCACGTTGTAGGCGTTGGAAAGCTCCATAAACTCCTGCGCCTCGATGACGTCGGCGCGGACGAGGTCGCTGGCCGTCGCCATCTCGAAGGCCAGCGTCGCCGCGCGGGGGCAGTAGGGACAGGTCGGCGTCACGAAGACCTGGATATGCACCGGCTTCTCCAGCGAGGCGAGGAAGCCCTTCGTCGCCTCGTCCAGCTCCAGCGCGTGGCCGTGTCCGGCAAGCTGGATGCCGTGCAAGAGCGTCCCGAACTCGTAGTTGGCCGGAATGCCGAAGAAGCGCATCCCGTAGTCCTTCGCGCCGACGATCGCCGTCGCGGGAGCCTTGTCGATCTTGTACTCGGCCACCTTGTCCTTGTGGACGGTGAAGTCGTAGACCTCAGAGGTAACCTGCGGCGAAGTCCCCGCCACTTCCTGCATCAGTTCCACAATAAGATCGCAGTAGGGACAGTTCTCCGGCTGGGTGAAAGTTACCAGTTTGACCTTGTTGGGCAGCCCGGCAAGCATCTCGGCGACCTGCCCACGGATTTCGTCATTGAGCAATGCCATGAAAGTCCTCCTCACACTCGGATTTGAAGCTATTCAGCAGGGCGATTATAGCATATCGTAAATGGCCGTCAAGGAAATTACCGCTTCTCCAACGGTCCCGGCGGGGGCAAAAGGCCGACCTTGTGGTAAGATAGCGGCAGATCAATCCGGAGGCATACAATGGAGCCGTTCCGCCGCTATCTACCGACCCTGGAAGCCCACCTGCAGCATCTCGTTCGCCACGGCGACTCCCCGCTCTACGGCATGCTGGCCTACCATATGGGCTGGCTCGATGAGAGCTTCCGTCCCCTGCCCACGCCGCACACCGGCAAGAGACTGCGCCCCCTCCTCCTGCTCCTCACCTGCGAAGCCGCCGGTGGCCGCTGGCAGGAGGCCCTTCCCGCCGCCGCCGCCGTCGAGCTGCTCCACAACTTCTCCCTCATCCACGACGACATCGAGGATGGCGACCCCCTCCGACGCGGACGGCCAACGCTCTGGCGCGTGTGGGGTGAAGCGCAGGCCATCAACGCCGGGGACGCTCTCTTCGCCCTCGCCTACGAGGCGCTCCTCCAACTCCCCGCAGCCATCCTGCCGACGGCCGCGCGGGCCTTCACCCGGGCCGCGCAGGCCCTGACCGAGGGGCAATACCTCGACATCGCCTTCGAGCAGGCCGCGGAGGTGGACGAGGCCACCTATCTGCAGATGGTGGACGGCAAGACGGCGGCCCTGCTTGCGCTTTCGGCGTGGCTCGGCGGCCTGTGCGCAGGGCTGAGCGGGGCAAGGCTGGTGGCGCTGAGGCGCTTCGGACGACAGGTGGGGATGAGCTTCCAGATGCAGGACGATCTCCTGGGACTGTGGGGCGACCCGCAGCGAACGGGGAAGCCGGTCGGCAACGATATCCGCCGCCGCAAGAAGACACTGCCCCTCATCCACGGCCTGCAGCGCAGCGAGGCGCTCCGCCGCCTGCTCCAGCGCCCTCATCTCGACGAGGAGGCCATCCGTCAGGCACAGGCCCTGCTGGAGGAGGCGGGAAGCCGCGCCTACGTGGAAGCCCGCGCCGCCGCCTACCTGCAGGAGGGGCTGGCCGCTCTGGACGAGGCCGAACTCCACGGCGAGGCTAGGGAGGCGCTCCACGCGCTGGTGCAGCACCTCCTTGGCCGCGACCGCTGAGAGGCTCAATCCATCATCCCGGCCAGTTCGAGCAGCTTGGGATCGAGCGGCTTCTGCCGCGCGACCGCCTCTGCGAGCGGGACGAGGACGAGATGGCTTCCCTGCAAGGCTACCATCTTTCCCCTTTCCCCGCGCAACAGCGCCTCGGCGGCGAAGGCCCCCATCCTCGTCCCCAACGTGCGGTCGAAGACCAGCGGCCTGCCGCCGCGCTGGACGTGCCCCAGCACCGTAACGCGCACGTCGAAGCCCAGCTCCTCGTGGCGCGAGCGGAGGTAGTCGGCAATCGCCTGCGTCCCCGGCTTCCAGCCCTCGGCAATGACGATGATGCAGTGCCCCTTGCCGCGGACGTAGGCATCGACGACGACATCGGCGATCTTCTCCATCGGCGGGCCTTCCCGCTCGGGCACCAGCACTAACTCCGCACCACCGGCCAGACCGCTCTGCAGCGCCAGATAGCCGCAGTTGCGCCCCATCACCTCGACGAGAAAGGCCCGCTGGTGCGAGGTCGCCGTATCCTTGATGCGGTCGATGGCCTCGACGATGGTATTCAGCGCCGTATCGACGCCGACGGCGATGTCGGTCTTGTCCACATCGTTGTCGATCGAGGCGGGGATGCCGATGACGGGGAAGCCCATCTCGTGCAACTTGAGCGCGCCGGTCAGGGAGCCGTTGCCGCCGATGACCACAAGCCCCTCGACACCCCGCATATTGAGATGGCGGATGGCGCGGCGTCGCACCAGCACATCCTCGAACTCCGGACAGCGGGCCGTCCCGAGGACGGTCCCGCCCTTGCCGAGGATGCCGCCCACATCGCGGTGCGTGAGCAACTCGAAGTCATCATTGACCAACCCCCGGTAGCCCCAGCGGACACCGAGCACCTCGACCCCCTCCTCACGCAGGGCACGGCGGGTAACCGCGCGGATGCAGGCATTCAACCCCGGCCCGTCGCCCCCGCTCGTGAGGACGGCAATGCGTCTCTTGGACATAGCTCTCCTTTGCGCCGTATGGCTCAGTAGAGGAACATCGGCTTGCGATAGACGTGGCGTATCCGCGGCCTGTAGGCCTCCACATCGTAAAGCTGCGAAACATCGACCTGCTTGATGCCCAGCAGCGGCGTATCGGCGACGACGCTGGTGTACTGCCCATCGCGCAGCGCGACCATGCGCCCGAAGATACCTTCCTCGATCAAATCCATCGCCATATTGGCATAGTTGACAGCCACCATCAGGTCGAGCGAATCCGGGGAGCCGGAGCGCATCAGGTAGCCCAGTTGCTGGTACACCGTATTCTCGCCCGTCAACTGCTTGAGCTGATCGCTGATCCACATCCCGATGCCGCCGAGCTTCCGATGGCCGTAAGCGTCCGGCTCCCCCCACTCGACGACCTCGCCGCCGATGGAGCGCGCCCCTTCCGAGACCACGACGATGGCGTAGTTGCTCGGATTGGAGCGCTTGTCCTTCTCCAGCAGCACGGCCAGCTTCTCCACGTCGAAGGGCACCTCACAGATCAGCGTGCGATCGACACCGGCCAGGTAGGACGAAATGAGCGCCGTCTCGCCCGAATGACGCCCGAACAGCTCGATGACCCCCAACCGCTCGTGGGAGCCGATGGAGGTGCGCAACTGGTGGATGAAGGTTACGCTGCGCGTGATGGCCGTCGAAAAACCGATGCAGTAGTCGGTGCCGAAGACGTCGTTATCCATCGTCTTGGGAATGCTGACGATAGGGAAGCCCTCGCGGTGGATGCGGGCACCGTAGCCCAGTGTATCCTCGCCCCCGATGGGCACGAGCACGTCGATCTCCAGCGCTTCCAGCGTCTTCAGCACGTACTCCGTCAGATCGACGATCTCGCCTTCGTCGTGCTCGGCAAGCAGCTTCTCCTGCAGATGAGGCGGCGCATGCTTGACGGCGATCTTGCTCGGATTGGTGCGCGAGGTGTGCAGGAAGGTGCCTCCCTCCCGATCGATGCGGCGGGTGTTGATCTTGTCGAGGGCCATAATCCACCGCTGCGATCCCTCCGGATCGTCGGGGTTGTAGTAGAGTGGACCGGCCCACCCGCGACGGAAACCGATAATCTCGTGGCCGGCATCGACGGCGCGGTATGTGAGCGCCTTGATGGCCGGATTGAGACCGGGGACATCCCCCCCGCCTGTCAACACAGCGATTCTCATCTCGACCTCCTCGATATGGTGCATAGCAAAGCCGGGCCATTCCGCCCGACCACCAAGTATTCTACCGAATTCCACGGGGGAAACAAGCCCCGCCGCTTGTCTGCGAGCGGGAAGGCGATAAAGTAAGCGCAAAAAGGAGGAGGCGAAGGCTATGACGCTCACCGACGCCCTGATCGAAGCCGTGGCGGAGCGGGCGGCCCGCAGCCGTCCGCGCGCCGTCGTCGTCGGCCTCTTCTGGACGATCGTCGAGGTCGAACTGGAGGGGCGGCCCCTGGCCGGTCTGGCCGCCTCCCTCGGCAGCAGCAACGACCACCACTACGGCGCGGGCTTCCCCGTCCCCGATGCCGGGCACCTGCTGGAATACGGCGTCCCCCGACTGACGGCTATGCTGCGCTCGCCGCGCCTGGCCGAAGCGAGCATCGGCATGGCGGCGATCAACGCCCTCCTCGACGTGCCCGTCGAGCGCACGGTCGAGGTCAACGCCGCCGACGTGATCATCGAGCGCGGGCGGGGCAAGCGGATCGCCATCGTCGGCCACTTCCCCTTCACCCCGCAGGTCAGGGAGGCCGCGGCCCGGCTCTGGGTGCTGGAGCGCCGTCCCCGCGCAGGCGACCTGCCCGCCGAGCAGGCCCCCGCCATCATTCCCCAGGCCGATGTCGTCGCCATCACGGGCACCACGCTCGTCAACCACACGTTGGAGGCGCTGCTCCCGCTCTGCCGCGAGGATGCCTTCGTCATCGTGATGGGCGGGACGACGCCCGTAACGCCGCTGCTCTTCGACTTCGGCATCGACGCCGTCGCCGGAACCGTCCTCACCCGACCGGAAGCGGCCCGCCGTGCCGCGGCGGAGGGGGCCACCTACCGCCAGTTGCCCGGCAAGAAGCTCTACACCCTCTTCCGCGAAGAGGTCAGCGCCCCAGCAGGCGGCTGAGCCAGCCGCCCTGCGCCGCCGAGGCGCTCTCCGTAACCTCCGCAGGCACCGGCTCCGCCTGCGCGGCCTGCCGCGCCGCCAGCACCCGACGCGCCGCCTCGGCGACATGCTCGACGGCATCATCGGCAAGCCGACGCAGCGCCGCTTCGACCGCCTCACTGCTGTCGTCCAGGGCACCTAACGCATAGGCCAGCGCGGCACGGAGGTAGGCATTGGGATCGTCCACGAGCGACAGCAGAGGCGGCAGCGCCGCCGGATCACCGAGCCGCCCCAACGCTTCCACGGCTACCGGGCGCACGATCGGGCTCTCGTCGGCCAAGGCCATCTCCACGAGTCGAGGCAGGGCCGAACGATCACCCAGACAGGCGATGGTGAAGGCCGCAATGCGCCGCTGGCGCGTATCGGGGGCATCGAGGAAGGGACGCACCAGCGGTGCCGCCTCCCGACAACGCAGCCGCCCCAAGCTCTTGAGTGCCGCAAGGCGCAGGGAAGCGCTGCGATCGCGCAGCGCCTCGGCCAGGACGGGGCAGGCCCGCCGATCGCCGATCTGCCCCAGCGCCGCCGAAGCCATCGAGCGGGCACCGACGTAGCCGCGCACGACCTCGATGAGGACGGGGACGGCCTCCTCGGCCTGCAGTCGCCCCAGGGCGAGGACCAGCGCCTTGACCAGCGGGAGATCGTGCGGCGACGGTTTACGCGCCACTTCGCGCAGCATCGCCGTCATCTTGGGGATGGCCTCCCGCGCCCCCAGGCGGCGGAGCGCGGTAACCGCCGTGCGGCGCAGGCGGGGATCGTCGGCGTCGAGGAAAGGGGTGATCATCCGCGCCAGGTCGGGAATGCCGAGCTTGCCGATCGCATTGATCGCCGCCCGCCGCACGTAGAAATTGGTATCGCCGAGCAGCCGCAGGAGGGCGACCTGCGCCTCCTTCGCCTGCAACTGCCCCAAGGCGATCGCCGCCGCCCGTCGCACGTAGGAACTGCCGTCGCGCGTCGCGTCGATGAGGGGGAAAACGGCGGCGTGGTCGCCGATATGCCCCAGCGCCTCCGCCGCTGCGCTGCGCACGTAGGTATTCACATCCTCGCGGAGGAGCCGGACGAGGCAGGGGACGGCGGTCCGTACCCTCAATTCGCCGAGCATCGTTGCCGCGCGAGAACGGGCGTGGGGATCGGGATTGCTCAAGTCATCGGGACAATGCTCTCCTTCAGCGGAGAGGGGATCGGAGGAAAGGGATCGGTCCTTCGTCATCAGTTCCACTCCACCTGTCGTTACGTTGTCCGCCCCGCACAGTTAGCAGGACAAACCAATGATAGCACAGGGTTCGCGGAAGGCCAATTCCTCTGGAGAAAAAGCGATTGTCGGACAAGAAAGCTCACCAGCGCTGGAGGATGATCGGCAGGTAGAGGCGCAGCGGGTTGGCGATGGCGATGGCGGAGGCCGAGCGCAGCGTCCCGTCCGCCGCCGTGAGGGAAGCCGTGCTGCTCAAGACGGTGCAGGCGGTAACCAGAATCGGCACGCTGTAGGTGATGTGCGCCTGCACATCGAAAGGCGGCGTGCCCCTCCAGACGAGCCGACGCGCCGCCGCGTCGTACTGCACCGTCCCCAAGTCGGCGGTGGGCGAGATCGGCGCGCCGACGCCTTCCGGCAGGCGGTCGGTTACCGTCAGCGGCTGATCATCGCCGAAGACGGTGAGGGCGTAGGTCAGCAGTGTCCCCGTATCCCCGCCGCCGGGGACGACCGCTTTGCGCAGCCAGATCGGCGGCAGGCCCCAGGTTACGGTAAGCACCGGACGCCCCTCGGCATTCCACGAGCCTGTCTCGGAGGCGAGGAAGTACTTGCTGCTGTGCATATTCGTATCCGCGGTGTAGAGGGCCAGGTTGACCGGCTGACGGGCCTCGTGCGCCTCCGCTACCGCCCGGGTCGCATCCCAGCGATAGGGGATACCGGGCCAGGGCGCGGTGCCTTCGATGACCCCCACCCAGGTGGCGTCGAGGTTCTCCCGTGCCGGAGGGGCGTTGTTCCACGTCAGCCCGTACTCACGCCACGTGTCCTCCGTCGCGTAGAGCCAGACGAGGGAAGGCTGGGCCTCCCGCCAGTCGGCATTTCCCCACTGGTGCAGCGTCAGCGTCGCCGAGAGGATGACGGCCTCCTCGGGGATGGCATCCAGGCCGAAGCGCAGGTAACTCCGGCTGAAGCAGGGGAAATCGGAGATGAGCGACTGGCTCTCGACGTAGAGCGCATCGTCGCCGCCGTGATTGTCGTGGTACGGATCGCCCTCGTGCCCGCCGGAGCAGTCCGCCCCGCCGCCGACCCACGCATCGAGCACGTAACCGCCGGGAAGGCCGCGCCGCAGCGTCGTCACGCCCTGCAGATGCCCGCGTCGAGGCCCGGCGGACGGCGCACCGAAGACGATCTCCCCCCAGCTTGCGGGCCGCCCATCGTCGAAGGTCTCCGGCCACGCCTCCGGCGGGACGATGCCCCCCGGCGGATGGTCGTCCGCATCGTAGAGGCGAACGCCAAGCCCCCAGGTCGTCCCCGCGGGGGGCGGAGCCTGCAGGCCGAAGAGCGACCAGGGCAGCGTGATGACCGTCCACCAGCCGAAGTCGATGCCGCAGCCGTTATCGTTCGGGCCGGGGTCGCACCACCAACTCGCCCACGTCGCATCGGACCAGCCGCCCGTCCAGCCGGTATCCCAGCCGCTGCCCGTCCCGCGCGCCTGGCGGCGATAGGCCGAGCGGTCGCCGCAGCCGTAGATGCAGAGCGCACTGAGGAAGCGGTAATCATCGGGCTGAGGCAGGTCGGCGCGGTCGTGCATCGTGTCGAGATAGACGGCGACGGCATCGTAAGCGCTGAGATCGGTCGAAGCGGTCGCCCCCTCCGCGTACCAGACGGCGTAATCCTCAACGTTGACGTAGAGCCGCAGCCCTTCGTCGGTGTAGGCGGCACGCAGATCGACGTAGTTCGGCGCGGGGCGACCGGGCGGCCCGACCTCGCCGAACCAAAGCACCGCCGACCGCTCCCACGGCACCTCCGTCGCCAGGTGAGGGATGTAGAGACGGCGCACGGGAGGGAGCGGATCGGCCAGCACCGGCGAGACGGCGGCAAACCCCGCCGTGATCAACGCGAGCCAGCGCCACGCGATGCGCTTCACCACGACAGTTGCCCTCCTTTGAAGATGAGCGGCAGGCGCATCTGCAAGGGATTGGCAATCAGCACACCGTCGAAGGCCCACCGACCGTAAAGTCCGGCATCCAGCGAGGCGGTGGCGACGAGCGGCAGACGCTCCGTCTCCGTAACCTGCGCCGAGGTCATCAGCACGACCTCCTGCACGTCGGAAAGCACCCCCGTCCAGTGAAGCTCCCCGGCACCGCACTGCGGCCCAGGCGCGAGCGTCGAAGAGCACACCTGCGTCTGCAGCACCCCCGCGGGGAGCGCGACGCTCACCGTCAGCGGCGTGACCAGGCTTCCGCCTTCGTTGCGCACGGCGAACGTCCAGTGCACTGTTTCGCCGTGCCAGGCCCCCGCAGGCCGCGCGAAGAGGCGGCTACGTTCGAAGGTAGGCAGGGTGTGATCGAGAGAGAGGCTCCCCAGCGGGGGAAGGGCGACGGTCACGACCGTCGAGGCCGAGAGCGCCGACCACGCGACCACGACCTCCGCGCCGTCCAGCGCCGTCTGCAGCCATGGCGTGGGGCGATGGGGCAGCGTCAAGCGCGCCGTCTGCGTCTCGTCGAAGGGATTGGCCACGGCCAGCGAATCGGCCAGCCCCTCGACGGTGCGTTCGAGGAAGAGCAGCGGCGCGGAAGCGGCGTAGCCCGCCGATGCATCCGCGGTGAAGAAAGCGCCGCCCGTGGCCGCCGTCGAAGCGTCCCGCACCAGATGGAGCGTCGCCGTGCGGGCCAGCACGACGGCATCGGGCGCGGCGGCATAGGCCGCCGTCCGCTCCGCCGAGCTTTCCGGTAGATAGATCGCGGTGTAGGCCGCCGCGGCGGGACGGACCCCGTGCTCCACATAGAGCCGCTCCCACGGCGGATCCTTCTCGAAGGTCAGCGTCTCCCGCCGGACGGCGGGATGGTCGGGCAGGACGAGGCCGATCGCCCCCTCGTGCAGCCAGCCCGTCCCCAGTTGCAGCGAGTGCGTCGCTTTGGGATAGGCGCGCAGGTAGGTGCGCAGGACGCGGCCATCGTTGCTCGTCATCGCCGTCCCCAGGCACACGATCTCCTCGTCGAAGAAGAAGCAGGACTTGTTGGCCTCCGTCCACGTCGATTGGCTCTCCGGCGTCTTCTGCTTCAGCATAGCCGCTCCGCCGAAATCCACCCCCAGCCCGGCGGCCATCGGCCCCGACTCGCGCACAAAGTCGCTGTACGGCTCTCCGGCGACGGCGGTAACGTTATCGTAGAGGATCGCCCCGGCTTCATCGAGCGAGCGATAATCGCGATAGTTGGCCGCCGTCATCACCAGCAGCATCGCATCGTGGGAGCGGTTGATCGTCCTCAGGGGAAAGAAGCCGCTGCGCATGGCCAGCATCGCCAGCCTGTGCGCCGAGCGGACGGCCAGCACCTCGCTCAGCGGATAGTAGTGCCCGCCCAAGGGCGGCGGCGATGCCGCCCCCACCCGCGCCTGCGCCGCAGCGAGGAGCGGCTGGGCGAGGAGCGCATCGCCGGGGGCGTGGAAGTTGCCGAACCAGGGCGAGGCGAAGCCCCACCACTCCCGATCGAGGTCGAGGTCGCCGGGATGCTCCCGCAGCCAATCGGCCACCAGCCGCAGGTAGTCGCCCTCGCTCGCCGCGCCCGCCGTCCCCAGGCGGAAGAGCGCCCCCATAAAGACCTCCCCCGCCTCGGTCAGATGGGGCCAACGCCCTCGCGTGGCCGGCATCTCCAGCCCGCGGAAGAAGTTCACCCGTATCCAGCGCTCGAAGGCCGTGTCGAGGTACGCACCGACGGCGGGGGAAAGGCCGTAAGTCGTGTCGCCCTGCATCAAGTAGGCGACGAAGGCCAGCGTCTCGAAGAGGTGATCGCCGTAGAGCTGATTGGGTGCGTAGCCGTGATCCCAGGTCGTGCCGTCGGCCTTGATGCCGAAGGAGGGAAGCCCCTCCGTCGTCAGTTCATCGTTCACCGTCGCCGCGATGTTGATCTCCTGCACCGCCCATTCGACGACGGGCGGCAGGCGGAAGTAGAGGCCGGTCAGCAGCGCCACGGTACGGAACCAGGCTCCGTTCGCCTCCTGCAGCGAAAAGAGGTCTCCGGCGGGACTGGTCGTGTTGTAGGGCGGCGCACTGCTCGCATTCCGCCCGCTCCACTGGTTGAGCCAGATGAGCATATTTTCCAGCGTATCCCGACACGCCGTGTCCAGTTGCGGCCCGACGGCAAAGAGAATGTCGAGGATTTGGAAGGGTACGGCGACTTCCCAACGCCACCAGCCATCCGGGAAGCCGTTTTCCGGATAGAGAGCGTTGTGCTGCTGCTCATAGCGCACGGCGGGACAGAGGTGTCCGGTGATGAGCGTCTGACTGTGATAGTAGGCCGTGCCCGGCAGATGATAGGCGATGGCCATCAGGCGGACCGTCTCCAGTCCCCCCGCAATCTCGCCCGTCGAGGGATTTTGCTGCTCGACCCTCCAATCCAGCGACTCCACGAAGCGATCGACCTTCTGCTGCACGGCGGGATCGTCCCAATCCACTCCCGAAAGCTGCACCAGGTCAACATAACGCTGACGGATGACCTCCAGCGCGGTCTTGCCGACGTCGTCCACGGAGACCGTCCATCGGAGCGGCGGGGCGAAGCCACTCGCCTGGGCTCCGGGGAGCGTTACGGAGCCGCTCTCCACATCGAGATCGGCGATGATCGACGCATAGTGGCCGCTGGCCGCCTGTGCAGGCCGCACGACGGCAACACCTGCCAGCAGCGAAAAGAGTACAAGTGCACACAACCCCTTTGTTCTCATCACATCCCCCTCTCACACCGATAGTGACATCAGACGGCCTAAAAGCAAGTCTCCTCTCCATTCAACGTCGAGGCGACGAAAGAGCAACGAGGGCCAAACGCGACGCCGAGCGACAAGGGAGGCCGGATTCGCGGGAGGAGATGGGAGAGGCAGGATGATTGGCAGAGAGGCCGGAAACGGTGCCGGAAGACCAAAGGCTCACGCAGTGTCAGCGTGAGCCGGGAAAGCCGTCGGGTCGGGTCGAGCTAATGGGAGCCGACAGGTATCTCTTCAGTTGCCGGTGCTCGGTGTGTTGCTGTCCATCGTATTCGCGAGCGGCGAAGCCGTGTCCGCCGCACGGGAAGATTGACTTCTGCTAATGGCTCGGTTGCACGCTCATCTTTCCCCTCTCTCCATCAAGGGGTTGAATCTCTGCTCAACCAAACCGTTTGCTCGCCCTCTCCGTCTGTGCCGTGCAATATCTTCAATCTTCCACGAACCCTACAGGCTCTTCCCAAAGCAGCCCATCGAACAGCCCCCTCCCGGCCAAGAGAAAGACTATCACGCCATACCCCAATCCCAACGCCGCGTATCCGCCTATGACGGCAAGCTCGTGCTGTTTGGAGAGCAGCGCTATGACGATCCCGCTCACAAAGCAAACCCCTTCCGACGCCAGAATCAAGACGCCCCGCCCTCCGGGCCATCCTACCTTGTCTTGTTCAGCCAATGATCTCCCCAACGAACGGGACCTGATCGTTCCCCTTAGGAGCTTGAGCAGCCCCACAAAGTCCGCCAAGCCCCACCAGAGGCTCAATCCCAAAGCCAATGCCCCCGGCAGCATAAAGAAGCCCACCAAGGCAGCTACCCACGATTGCGGCACCAGCAGGCGAGACAAAGCGACACCCACGATGCTTCCCCCTATCGTTAGTGCCAGCAACGTAACGCCGGTCAGAACAAAGCCGGACATAAATCGACCCCTTGTTTAGTGCGTGCCTACCCGCGATGATGGTGCTCGCCTCTCGCCCGTTGCTTTTCGTCCTCCGAACAGTTCGCCCTATTGCCCCTGTGGTTTGCTCCTTCCATCTTACTGAGAGCTCGGCAAGGGCAATAGGGACTCGTAAGTGGGCCACATACTCCAAGAGTGACAGGAAGGTCTTTCCTGTTCTCCCGGTAGATAAGGACGAAGCGTCACATGAAAAAACTTTCCCGAGTCAGTACGAAATATACCTTCAAAAACTGCCTCTTCAGCCCGCAAGGGATATTCTACGAATTCGCACTCATGAAGCGCTCGTTCAGGAGAAAATCCATACGGCCAGAGTGGTATATCCTCCGGATTGTTCGGATATTCCTCTGGAGCAAGTGCTGTTACAACTACAGAAACCTTTTGAGGATGGTAAGGTTGTTGCATCTCTGCGATATCGGCAGTAAAGCCCGTAAGAATGCGGAAAAAGACCGGGTCGGGCTGACGCAAGAACCAACGGATAGAGCCGCAGAAATTGCGGTGCCGTAAACGCATTACTGCCAATATGGTTGGACCCATACCATAACGGCCAAGATTCCAGTCACTACAACTTTGATCGATCCTCTCAGCCCGAGCAATATCGGTGACTAATTGATCAACGCGCTCCGAAGATGTTCTACTCTGACAGAACTTGGTTTCCCCATGGTTTTTACCATAGCAACGTGTAATGACCAGCCCACTTTCATACAACACAATGTTCGGAACTTCCAATCCGACATGCCTCCAGAGGCCAGGGGAACCAGCAGATGGTTGACCATATCCCATAACAAGAATAGCGCGCTCCTCACTCGGCTGAGAATCTGATGTACACATAGCACAAAGCAAGATAATCAGCATGTACATCGAATGTCGCCAAAACTTATGATTGCTCATACTGAAACTCCAGCGGGCTACCGATCTGCGTTATGGCAAAAACATAACGCCATTAGAGCCGCGAACCAGTCTTACCAACCCAGTCCTGCCAACAGGGTGGTGGATGGCGGAAGCCAAACGCTGTCCTGTTAAGTCGAACGCGAGGAAGCGGTCGGCTTAACGATTTGCTTCAGCCGCCCGCCGTGTTTGCAACGTGCCAATGTTTGAGAACAGCCTGGATTTGCAAATTCCGCGTCGCGTACCCATCGCCGAAGGCGGGGCGGCTTAACGCGGGATTTGGCAGCGCCACTGCTACAACGCCATCGCCGCAGCAATGACCTTTCTCAACCGCTTCTCTTGGGATGGTCGCATATCTGCCATCCTCGACTGAATGATTTCTATGAATTGCTCCTTGCTCTCGCTATCTACGGCTCTCAATATCGCTTCCGCTCGCTGGGGCACATCTTTTGGACGACAATTCTTCAAATGTGCCAGTAACCACGGTAACAGTTCAGCCCGATACGTTTCCTTTTGCCCTGCCACAACTGACAATGCCTTTATCCCGCGATCTACTGTTATCACACTGCCTTGTTCTATCGCCGCCTTGATTTCATCACGGTATCCGTACAAAATATCTGCCTTGAGCCCCGCTATCGTTGCCAGCGCGCTCATTCCGCCCCACACCAGACGATTGTTCTTGCTCTTCAACAAACCCAGAAATTCTTCCACATACTCCGCAATCAGTTCCGGCGCAATGTAGCCAATCTCATACAACACCTTGATGCAATCGCTTTGTATCTTGCGGTCTCGATTCTTTAGATTGGCTACCAGTTCTTGAATATCGCTCCGCGCCTGGCTCGCTGCCAGTTCTTGGGCAAGTTCCTGATTGGGAACATCGTCTCGACGCCCAAGCGATGTAGCCAACCGACTGATAACCGACATTTCGCTACCTCCTTCCCTGGCTACTGTGCGTTTATGGACGCGAATTCATGCACGCTTCTCCGCATTTGGCTTGCCAATCTTCTCGCGTTCTAATCGCAGCCTAACAGGGCGGCGGATGAGCGGCCTGCTGGGCGGCGAGCGCAGCGAGCCAAGCCCAATCAAATCCGTTCCATCCCTTGAAACATCCTGGCCACACCGTCGCCGCGTATGCCCCCAACAAACAGAAATTCCTACGCTGCACCCCAAGTCTATCCTACACACAGAAAGCTGTCAAGAGCCATAGCCCCCCTTTGATCTACAACCTCACGTTGCCACTTTGCGTAAGATGGTGTAAGATACACGCAGGGTATCATCTCATCGCAAAGAAAGGAGTGTGCAATGTCAGAGTTTAACTATGGTTCCGAGTCCACGAGCGGAGCGCCCGAAAACAACTCTCTCGCGCTCATCAGTCTGATCGCCAGCATCTTGGGGTTGACCTTGTTCCCCTTCCTCGGCTCCATCGCCGGGCTGATCCTCGGCTATATGGCCAAGAAGCAGATCGAGGAGAGCAACGGGACCGAAGGCGGCGAAGACCTGGCCAAGTGGGGCATCATCCTCGGCTGGGTAGGCATCGGTCTGGGTATCCTCGGTTGCTGCGCCTTCTTCGGCCTCTTCGGCGGCACGGCGATGCTCAGCGGCATGGATTCCTTCGTCCTCCCCGCGCTCTTCGCCATCTGAAGCGACAATGGGCACGAGCGAGCAACGCACGGCTCCGCCCACGAGCGGAAGCGCCGTCGTCGCCTTCATCCTCAGCCTGCTCGGTCTGTTGCAGGTGCTGCCTTTGCTGGGCACCATCGCCGGGCTGCTCCTCGGCTACAGTGCCCGCAGCGACATCCGCGCCAGCCACGGCAAGCTCGGCGGCGAAGGGCTTGCGCAGGCGGCCATCATCATCGGGTGGATCGGTGTGGCGCTCTACATCCTGAGCATCTGTCTGGCCATCCTCGCCTTCGCCGGCCTCATCTCCCTGCCCATGGGGGTTGGCGCGTGCGCCCAACTCGGTAATCTGCAGTAACACGAAGGAGGTTCATATGTCCGAACAGTGGCCTGTCGATTCCGGCAACAGTGAAGTTTCCCCCGTTACGCAGGAGCCGCAGAAGAAGAACAAGACCTTGCTCATCGTCATCATCGTCGTCGCCCTGCTGATCCTGCTCTGCTGCTGTATCGGGGCGCTGGTATGGCTGTGGAATAACGGCGATCAGCTCATTCAGGAGATGTCCGGGCTGCTCACCACGGCCGTGATGCTGCTCTAAAGTCCAAAAGGCGACAACAGACCTCGCGCAGGTCGAGGTCTGTTGTCGTATCTCTATGCGCACCATCTTCCTGCTGCTGACCTTGCTCGCCGGGCTGGTCGCAAGCTGCGCGGCCCCCCTCTCCTCTCCGCTCTCGTCTCCGCCGCCGACGGCCACGCCGCTGCCGCGCACCTTCCAGGGTGCCCTGGCCTACCGCTGGGTCGTCTCGCAGTGCGGCTATGGCCCGCGCGTAACCGGCAGCGAGGCCGCCCAACAGGCCCGCGCCGAGATCACCGCTGCACTGGAAGCGGCGGGGTGGACGGTGCGCCGACAACCTTTCACCTACAAGGGGGTCGAGGCGGTCAACATCCTCGCCTGGAAGGGCGACGGCGAGGCCGTGCTCATCGGCGCGCATTACGACAGCCGCCGCGCCGCCGATCAAGACGACCCCTCGCAGGCCGTGCTCGGTGCCGACGACGGAGCCAGCGGGGTCGCCGTCCTGCTGGAACTGGCGCGCGCCCTCGACTTCCCGCCCGCCGACCGCCGCGTCTATCTGGCCTTCTTCGACGCCGAGGACGACGGCGAACTGGACGGGTGGGACTGGATCGTCGGCTCCACGTGGATGGCGGAGCACTGGGGCGAGGCAGGCGAACCGCCCCTTCAGGCGATGATCCTCGTCGATATGGTCGGCGACGAGGACCAGACCTTCTACTACGAGGGCAACTCCGATCCGGCCCTGCAGGCTGCGCTCTGGAGCCTCGCGGCCGAACTGGGCTACGGCGACCACTTCATCCCCCAATACCGCTGGCGTATGCTCGACGATCACATTCCCTTCGTCCGCCAAGGCATCCCTGCCGTGGACATCATCGACTTCGATTATCCCTACTGGCACACGACCCACGACAGCCCGGACAAGGTCTCCCCACAGAGCCTAGAGCGTGTCGGGCGTCTGCTGGAGGTCTGGCTGGAAGGCACCCCCTGACCACGCATCCCAACCTCTTGACCCTCTCCCCAACCGCGTTAAGATAGCGGGGTGATGAAGACTTACCGCGAGTACGCAGGCAATCTCCATATCCATACCGTCTATTCCGACGGCTCAGGCCGCCACGCGGAGATCGCCCGCGCTGCCGCCGCTGCCGGACTGGATTTCGTCATCACGACCGACCACAACGTCTGGGTGGAAGGTGCGGAAGGCTACTACGGTCCGACGCTGCTCCTCGTCGGCGAGGAAGCCCACAACAATCGACGCCGCCCTCAGCGCAGCCACCTGCTCGTCTACGGAGCCGAGCAGGAGATGGCACCCTACACCTTCGGACGGACCCAGGCCCTGGTGGACAAGGTGCGCGAAAGCGGTGGCTTCGCCTACATCGCCCACCCGGTGGAGAAGGCCGCCCGCGTCGGCGGCGACCTGGAAGCCATCCCCTGGACGGACTGGCCTATCGAAGGCGTCAGCGGCCTGGAGATATGGAACTATATGTCCGAATTCAAAGGTCTGCTCTGGTCCAAACTCGCGGCCATCATCTACGCCTACCGACCCGACTGGGGCATTCGCGGCCCTTACCGCGCCACCTTGCGCCTGTGGGACGAACTGTTGAACAAGGGAATGCGGCTGGCGGCCATCGGCAACGCCGACGCACACGCTACCCACGCGCGGATGGGGCCGTTCGCCCGCGTCATCTTCCCCTACGCCTACATCTTCCGCTGCGTGAATACGCACCTCCTCACCGACGGGCCGCTCGTCGGGCGCTACCGCGAGGACAAGGCTCTCATCTACGACGCCCTGCGCAAGGGGCGCACCTGGGTCGGCTACGATCTGCCGCATAGCACACGCGGCTTCAGCTTCGTCGCACGCAGCGGCGTTGCCCGCGCGACGGTCGGCGAGGAACTCAAGCGATTGGGGGCTGTCACGCTGGAGGTCAACCTCCCCGCCCGCGGGGAAATCCACCTCCTGCGCAACGGCAAGCGGATCAAGCGAGGCCACGGGCGGCGCTTGCGCTACACCTCCGGCGAGGCGGGCATCTACCGCGTCGAAGTCTACCGCCGCTTTCGGGGTATGCGCGTCGGCTGGATCTTCTCCAGCCCCATCTACGTCCTTTGAGCCAGACGGAGAAGCGATGGACCTCTTCAACATCGGGACAGGGGAGTTGCTCGTTTTGGGCTTGCTGGCCCTCGCCCTCTTCGGGCCGGAGGATATGGTGCGTATGGCCCGCGCCCTCGGTCGCTATGTGCGCATCGCACGGGACTACTGGACGGGCCTCACCTGCCAACTCGACCGCGAGATCGCCCTCCAGGAACAGCGCCGTCGGGCACAGGAACTGGATCGCCTGCTGCGCCCCGATCGCACACCACCCACGGAGGAGGACGATCCCGCGGGATAGCACCCCGCAACGGCCATCGAGAGGAAACGAAAGAGCGGCGCGGTCAGATGACCACGCCGCTCGCTCTGTGCCGGACTACAGCTCGAAATCCTTCGTCGCGGCCCGAAGGGCGACCAACTGTCCGAGGTAATCGTAGAGACTGGTGAGCTTTTCGGCCACCTGCTGCGGCTTCTTGGCCAAATAGCCTTCCCAGAGCAGCATCATCACCGTGAGCGAGGGCGCGAAGCTGCCCAACGTCGTCGGAGAGTGAGAGGGGACGACGAGAGGAACGTCCGCCTCACGCACAGGGAAGATGCTGCCCGACTCGGAAACGACGATGCTCTTGACCCCGAGCCTCTTCGCTTCACGCACGACATAGCCGACATCGAGACTGGGGGTACCCAGCGCAACGCCGATCAACGCATCCCCCTCCTCCATCTTGCTCAACGCCTCCGACGCCTCCTCCATCGTGGGGCGGAAGGCAAAGCTCGGCAATCCAGCACCGTCGAAAGCCTCAGCGAGGAAGCGGGCCAGCGAGTAGCTGGTGTGCTCACCGGTAACCCACAGCCGCTTGGCCTCCGCGAGAATCTCCACCGCCTGCACCATACGCCCCATCTCCGTGGCGGCGAACTGATCGACGTTGAAGGAGGCCGCCTTGAAGACCGATGCCATAATGGCCTCGTCCGAGCCGCCCTCCGGCACGGTGTAGGTCGCCTTGATCTTCTGGCGGACGTAATCCTTGATCTCCAGCGAAAGCTCCCGGTAACCGGAATAGCCGAACTCCTGCGCAAAGCGCACCACGGTCGCCGGATCGACGCCGGTGCGACGGGAGACCCCGGCCACGGTAAGGAAAGCGGCGTCCAGCGTGTTATTCAGCAGGAAATCGGCCAACTTGCGAAAGCCTGCCGTCAATTCGTCATAGCGCGCGTAGATGCGATCCTGAAACTTAGCCATTGTCCTCACCCTCCTGCTTCTTCAGACGCTCTTCCCAGATCTTCTGGGCCGAGGCGATCTCGTATTCACCCGTTTCCAGACGCTGCTTGAAGAGCCGCTCGAGCATCTCCTGCCTCCGCGCGTCCGCCGAGGCCACATCCACCTTGCGCTCCTTGCCCACGGCCTCCCAGAGGAGAGAAAGCGCGACCATCTCCGTGCTAAAGTCGAAGAGGGCCACGGGACTGTCCGAGGGGACGTGAATGAGGATGTCCGTCTCTCGTGCAGCGAGGATGTTGTTCCTGCTGCTGATGCAGATGGTCTTGACGCCCTTCTCCTTCGCCAAATGAAGCGCGTAGCCGACGTCCAACCCCGGCCCTTCCTGCACGATGGCGAGCATGACATCCCCCTCGCCCATCGCCAACAAGCTGCTGGCCGTACCGGCCATCGAGGGAGCCACGCAACGGGCCTCGTACCCCAGGCGGCCAAATCGCTTTGCCGCAAAAGCCGCCATATGGTAAGTGGCACCTTCGGCCACGGCCCACAGCCGCTTGGCCTCGACAATCGCGAAGACGGCCTCCGCCACCGCCGAAGCACTGGCAGCAAAGAACCGCTGCACCTGCTCGATCTTGTACTCGACCAGTGCTTCCAGCATCTCGGCCATCCCCTCGGCCATCTGCGATCGCTCGTAAGCGCCCTTGACCTGATCGCGGACATAGGCCTTGATCTCGCGCGACAACTCGCGGTAGCCGCTGTACCCCAGCTCCTGCGAGAAGCGCACCACCGTTGCCGGATCGACCCCTACGTGCCGCGCAAGCTCGGTAGCCGTGAGGAAAGCGGCATCCACCGTCTTCTCCGTCAGAAAATCGGCCAACCGACGGAATCCGGGCGTGAGACGCTCATACTCCTTCCTGATCCGTTCCTTAAAATTGTTCTCCGTGTCCATAGCTCATCCTTTCTTGCCGTACTCATCCGGTGAAGTTCAAGATCGCTTCCGGACCCCGAGGCCCCTCAGCGTACTCCTATCATACCATAGTGGGTGAGGAATGCAAGTCCGAATTCCCGCAATTTTTGTATCAGTGCAGAACGAGGAGGAAGTTATCGGAAAATGATGGTACCGGCCCCCAAAAACCCCGGAAGCAAAGGGTCGATAGCTCCGAGACCGGCCAGGCCACTCTGTGCAGTGTCCACCCGCGAATGCGGGGAGGAGACTACCCCTTGCGGCACAAGAAGATCGTCTCGTCCAGCGGGAGGCCAAAACGCTCGATCTCCTGCGCCGAAGCGATCGCGCGTGCCGTCACAGGCTCGACGGCGAAGCCGCTCCCCCGCAGCCGCTCGACGAAATCCGGCCCGTAAGCGCGGACGTGATCGAACTGCCCGAAGAGGCGCTCGCGCTCGACGGGCGAAGTGATCGACGGGTCCTCGATCGTGCGCTCGGCGATGATCGGGACGAGGAGGACCGCCACGCCGCCGTCCCGCAAGACGCGATGGGACTCTCGCAGCGCGGCGCGGTCATCGGGGACGTGCTCCAGCACGTGGCTGCAATAGACGAAGTCGAAAGCGCCATCGGGGAAGCCGAGGCGCATCACATCCATCTTGACCTGCGCCCGTGCGTAGCGGTCGAGGCTCACGTAGCCCGCCACGTGCTGCCGGAAGTAGGCCGTCAGCGCAGGCTCCGGGGCCACGTGGAGGAAGCGCCCCCGCCCCTCCGCCCAGAGTTGGCGGCGTTCGAAGAGCAGCCAGACGAGCCGGTGCCGCTGCAGCGACCAGCAGACCGGGCAGTAGCGATGGTAGGGGCGATGCAGCGGCAGGAAGCCCCGCAGCGAGCTGCCGCAGACAGGACAGCGGTACCGCTCCCCACGGAAGAGCCACCGCCGCCAGGAGACCGGCAGCGAGGTGAGCACCAGCCCGCCCGCGAAGTGGAAGAGCCGCCGCCACGGATGGGGCGAATGGAGCGCGGCCTGTAGTCTCGCGCGGTTCACGCTTGCCCTCCCAACGGGAATCGCCGCAGCGGTCTGTACTCCGCCCCGCTCGGCTTGAGGATGCTGCGGAAGAGGATCATCGCCTCGGCGGGCGTGGTGCCCAGCGTCAGAGGACGCGCCATCTCTGCGCGAAAGGCCTCGCCAATCCCGGCCACCTCGTCGCGGCGGAGGCCGCGCTGAACGCGCCCCAAAGTCAGGTGCGGGTGGAAGGGGCGCGCATCGGGACGATGGCCCAGCGAGGCCAGCGCCTCGTTGACGGCGGCGTGGAGGAGCGTCAGCGGCTCGCCCCCCTCGATGCCGACCCAGAGGACGCGCGGACGACGCGGCGAGGGGAAAGCCCCCAGCCCGCCCACCGCCAAGGTGAAGGGCGGGACGTGGCGGGCGACGGCGGTCAGCGCCGCCGAGATCGGCTCGACCTGCGCGGCGGGAATTTCGCCGAGGAAGAAGAGCGTCAGATGGATGCCCTCCGTCCGCACCCAGCGCACTCCGTAGGGGATGCGGCGGCGCAGACGGCGCTGCACACGCGACAAAGCCTCGTGCATCGCCTCGGAAAGGGGAAGCGCCACGAAGGTACGCAACTCTTCATCGGCCATTTTCGCCTCCTTCCGACCACAGCCGCCGCCAGAGCGCGGCCATCCGCTCGACAACCGCCTCGTCCATCCGCGCCACCTGCGGCCAGCCGCGCGTGTAGCCCTCCTCCGGCCACTTCGCCGTCGCATCGACGCCGATCTTGCCGCCGAAGGCCTCGCGATAGGAAGCGTGATCGAGCTGATCGACCGGCCCCTCGGTGATGACCACGTCGCGGCTCCAGTCCACGTTGCCCAGGGCCTGCCAGGCCGCCTCCATCGGGTTCTGCACGTCCACCCACTCGTCCACGACGACGATGGCCTTCGCCAGGCTGAGGAGCGCCAGCCCCCAGAGGCCGAAGATGACCTTGCGGGCATGGCCGGGATAGCGTTTGCGGATGCTCACCAGCACCAGGTTGTGGAAGACACCCGCGGCAGGCATCGAGAAATCGACCACCTCCGGCAGGAAGAGTTGGAGGAGCGGGAGGAAGAGCCGCTCCGTCGCCTTGCCCATCCAGTAGTCCTCCATCGGCGGCGGGCCGACGACGGTCGCGGGGTAGATCGGCTCGCGGCGGCGGGTGATGGCCGTAACGTGGAAGGCGGGGAAGCGCTCCACCGGCGTGTAGTAGCCGGTATGATCGCCGAACGGCCCCTCGTCGCGGTAATCGGTCAGATCGACGTAGCCCTCGATGACCACGTCGGCCTCGGCGGGCACCTCCAGCGGCTGGCTGACGCAGGGGACGAAGGGGACCGGCTCGCCGCGCAGCCAACCGGCGAGGAGATACTCGTCCACATCGGGGGGAAGCGGCGCGGAGGCCGACCAGATGCAGGCCGGATCGCCGCCCAGGACGATGGCCGCCGGGATACGCGATTCGCCCAGTTCACGCGCCAGCCGCTCGTGCTCCGCGCCGCCCTTGTGCCGCTGCCAGTGGACGATGAGCGTCCGCTCGTCCACCTTCTGCAGACGGTACATCCCCACGTTGCGCACGCCGGTGCGCGGATTGCGCGTGATGACCTGCGGCAAGGTGATGAAGGGGCCGCCGTCGAGCGGCCAGGTGGTGAGGATGGGCAGCGCGTCCAGCGAGGGAGCCTCGCGCTCGATGACCTCCTGCACGGGTGCGCGGCGGACGCGGCGCGGCTTCAGCCCCGCGGCACGCATCGCCGAGGCCAGTTCGGCCCCGCGCTTCAGCGCCGAGCGCAGGTCTCCGGGCGGTCGCGTATCCAGCAGCGCCGCCAGGTTGCGCCGCAGCGCCTCCAGTTCCTCCACGTGGAGCGCCCAGGCCATCCGCCGCGCCGAGCCGAAGAGATTGGTCAGCACGGGCATCGAATGGCCGCGCACGTTGGTGAAGAGGAGCGCCTTGTTCCGCGCCGGTTCCGCCTGCATCGCACGGCGGCTCAGTTCGGCGATCTCGAGTTCGGTGGAAAGCGGCTGCTCGATGCGCCGCAACTCACCTGCCGCCTCCAGACGGGCGACGAAATCACGCAAGGGATGACGCGCCATCGTCCGCCCCCCATTCGATCGTCAAGCGGCCCGCCTCGTCGAAGAAGTAGCGGGCGAAGCGCAGCGGCCCCGGCTCCAGAATGCGCGGCAGAAGCTGCGGCAGGTCGTCCACGAGCGGAAGAGCGGCCCACTGCTCCGGCGCGATCCACTCGGCCACGCCCTCGGCGGAGGGGCGGGGATGGGCATCGGGCGGGGCCTCGCCGACGAAGACGAAGAGCATCACGCCGGGCGGATGGGGGAAGGTTACGTGGATGACGGCCCGCAGCGCCAGGTCGGCCTCCAGTCCCGTCTCCTCGCGCAACTCGCGGCGGGCACTTTCCAGCGGACTTTCGCCCGCTTCGATGTGGCCGCCGACGCCGTTGTAGCGTCCGGCCCAGAGCCGCTTCCCCTCCGCGCCGCGCAGGAGGAGCACCTCCTGCCCGCGTCGCAGGAAGATGAGCGTGCGGGGGATGACGGCGTAGCGTCGGCTATCGTTGAGTGGCGTCGTCGCCATAGGGATTGCCTCCGTAGCAGGTGATGAGGGTGCAGGCCGCTTCCCAGGTCAGCCAGCGGCTCGGACGGCCTCGTTTTTCCACGGGCAGGCGCGAGGAGATCATCCGCTGCTGTATCCAGCGTCCCGTCTCCGACTGGGCCGCGACGAGCGCCTCCAGCAGCGGGCGGAAGCGCGGCTCATCCGGCGGCGTGCGGGGGGCCAGGACGGCGCACAGTTCGGAAAGGTCGCTTTCGTCGTAGCGGGGGTAATGGAGTTGCCGCCAGCGTCGATGCTGCCGCCGCAGATCCCAGCGGAAATCGAGCAGGAGGGTGCGCAGCCGCTCCGTGGCCGCTTCGACCTCCTCATCGCGCAGAGCTTCCGGCAGCGCATTGAGCGCCGCCAGCGCCTTGATCCAGGCCGTCGCGCAGCCGTCATCGCCCTGATGGCAATGCTCCACGCGGTCATCGTGGAGCACGGCCTGCACCAGATAGCGCAGCGAGGAGTGGAAGCGCAGATCGTCGCCGAAGCCGAAATGGTTCAGCGTCCACAGCGCAAGGCCGGTGTATCCGATGGGCGGGATCGCCCCGCCGCCAATCGGCGCGAAGGCTCCGTTGGGATCGCGCCCGTAAGCCAAGAGCAGCTCGCAGCCGCTTTGCGTCGTCGGATGCGGCGGCGTGCCGAACTGCGCCAGCGCGTAGAGCGTCCCCGCCGTGCCGATCGAGGCTCCGAAGAAGGGCAGTGTCCGCCTGCCCCAGCCGTGGCGGGCGTTGGCCTCGTCCAACACCTCGGCGATGGGATGCCAGGCGAGGAAGGCCGCGACCGCCTCCCGCAGCGCCGCAGCCGGGCGGCGGAAGATGCAGCGCAACGTCGCCAGCCGGACAGCGGGATTGGCCGGCTCCAGCAGCCAGGGGACGGGATCACGACGCAGGTGAGCCAGCCATCCCATTCGAGTTCGCACGCTCCTCGCCGTCGTGCCGACCTACAGCTTGTAGCCGATCATCCGCAGGAAACCGTGCCGCCAGTTGATCCCTTCCTCGTCCTCGATGCCCTTCGGGGGTACGCCGTCGATGACACCGAGAATGCCGCGGCCCTGCGCCGTCTCGGCGACGATCACCTCCAGGGGATTGGCCGTTGCGCAGAAGATGCGGGCGACTTCCGGCACCATCTTCAGGGCGTTGAGGACGTTGACGGGGTAGAAGCCCTCGCCGAGGAAGAGGACGAAGCTGTGCCCGGCCCCGATCGCCATCGCCGCCTTCTGCGCCAGCTCGATGAGCGCTTCATCGGTACCCGACCAGCGGACGAGCGCCTTGCCGGAGGCTTCACAGAAGGCCAGACCGAACTTGATCCCCGGCACGGCGGTAACCATCGCCTCGTGGATATCCTCCACCGATTTGATGAAATGCGTCTGTCCGATAATGACGTTGACCGTCTCCGGTTTTTCGACTTTCACCACGTCCAGCTTAACCTGGGTCATTGCGCCTCCTTCGTCTTGCGGGTCTCTCTATGCAAAGGCGGCGATGGCTCACGCATCGCCGCCCGCTCCAAACGGCACACGTCAGGGCCGGATGTCCAGCCCCAGCACGCGGTTCACACTCCTCAGCAGTTCCTTCGGCCCGAAGGGCTTGGTCACGTAATCGTCCACCTTGGCAATGTGCAGTCCCAACACACGGTCGATACTCTGCGCCTTCGCCGTGACGACGATGACGGGGATCGAGGCCAACTCCGGATCGGCCTTCATCAGTTGGTAGACCTCCCAGCCGTCCATATCGGGCATCATCAGGTCCAGGAGGATGAGATCGGGCTGCTCCCGTTTCACCGCCTCCAGGCCCTCCTTGCCCCCCACCGCGCCGACAACCTCGAATTGATGCCGCGCCAAAATCAGGCGAATGAGGTCGATCATCTCCGGTTCATCCTCGATGCAGACGACCTTGCGCATACCCTCCTCTGTCATATGACCCCCTCCTTCACCACCATTGTGTTATCGGAAACGAACGAAGAGAGTTCCAGATGCACCATTCCTCCTTTAGTGTAGCAAAGGCTAAGACGCTTGTCAACGCCACGCGGTCGTCCACGGGGGGCTGCGTCGCAGGCTATGCCGCCTTCTCGACCTTGAGGAAGCGCCGCTTGCCGACCTGGAGCACGTGCTCACCGGCAGGCAGCAGGGCATCGATGGCCCGAACCGGCTCGCCGTCGAGGCGCACGGCCCCCTGTCGGATGAGGCGGCGTGCTTCGCTCTTGCTCTTGACCAGGTTCGCGCGGTAAAGGGCCTCGACGACCTGAACGGGGGCGCTTTCGAGGTGCAATTCCGGCATCGATTCCGGCAGTCGCCGTTGCTGATGCACCCGTTCGAAGTAAGCCGCCGCGGCATCCGCCGCCTGCGAGCCGTGGAAGATATCGACGATCTCCCACGCCAGGCGCTTCTTCGCCTCCATCGGGTGGAGCGTGCCCGCCGCGATCGCCGCTTCGAGTTCCCGAATCTGCGCGGGCGGCCACCGTGTAACGAGGACGAAATACTGATGCATCGCCTCATCGGGCAGGCTCATCACCTTGCCGTACATCACCTCCGGCGGCTCGGAGATACCGATGTAGTTTCCCAGGCTCTTGGACATGCGCATCTTGCCGTCGGTGCCGACGAGGATGGGCACCGTGAGCGGAATCTGCGGCTTCTGTCCAAAGGCTTCCTGCAGCTTGCGACCGGCCATGATGTTGAAGAGCTGCTCCGTTGCGCCCAATTGCACGTCGGCCTGGAGCGCGACGGCATCGTAGCCTTGCATCAGCGCGTAGAAGAACTCGTGCAGCCAGATGGGATCGCCGCGGTCGAAGCGCCTGGCGAAGTTGTCGCGGGTGAGGAACTGCTGCACGGTGAAGAGGGAGGCCATCTCGATGATTTCCTTGAAGGTCAGCTTGCTCAGCCACTCGCCGTTGTAGCGGACCTCGGTCTTTTCGCGGTCGAGGATGCGGAAAGCCTGCTCGGCGTAGGTGCGGGCATGCTCCATCACCTGCTCTTCGCTCGGACGCGGACGGGCCTTGTCCTTGTCGGAAGGATCGCCGATGAGCGCCGTGTAGGTGCCGATGACGAAGATGGCCTGATGCCCCAACTCCTGGAACTGGCGCAGCTTGCGCATGGTGATCGTGTGGCCCAGGTGGAGATCGGGCGAGGTAGGATCGTAGCCGCAATAGACGCGCAGCGGACGCCCCGTCTCTATCGACTCGCTCAGGCGCTGACGAAGCTCCTCGCGCATATGCTCGTAAAGCTGCGCGTCGCCGTATTCCACGCCACGCATCAGGATGTCCAACTGCTCATCGACTGGCGTTGTCATCGTTTTCGCCTCCGCTATGATGATGTCCCATTATACGATGAGGAAGGTCTCTGTCCAGCCTGCAAGCGCTCGCGACAGGCTACTGGCTTGCGTCGAAGCTGTCCCCGTCCCGACGCAACCGCATCGCCACGGCCTCTTCCCATCGCGCAAGGGCGCGGTCGAGGTCGTAATGGGCGGTGACGAAGGCGACTCCCCTCTCGGCCTGACGCCGCGCACGGGCACGGTCGCGCAACAGGGCGACGATCGCCTCCGCGAAGGCCCGCGCATCGTCGGCCAGCGTGATCGCCTCCGGCGGCGCACCGACGCCGTGATTGCTCTGCGGCGTCGCAACAACGGGAACCCCCATCGCCATCGCATCGAGGACCTTCTGCAGCAGCCCCCCGGCCACGAGCATCGGCGAGACGAAGAGGTCGGCGGCGCGATACCACGCAGCCAGGTCATCGACGAAGCCGGTAACGTGCACCCCCTCGCGCCCGTCCCACCCCCTCACTGCCGCGGGAGGATGGGCGCCCACGACGTAGAAGCTCGCCTCCGGTTCGGCGCGGCGCACATCGGGCCAGACGTGCTCAAGGAACCAGCGCACGGCCTCGATGTTGAAGGCGCGATCCATCGCCCCGACGAAGAGGAGGTTGCGTCCTTTCGCCACGGCGGGAGGGCCGTGCCGCGCCTCCGGCGGGAAGGACGGCTCCAGCGGCAGCGTGAGGAGATCACCGCGGCCCGTCGCCGCAACGAGCAAGCGCCGATCGCCTTCCGAGATGGCGGCGAGAACGGCGTAGCGGCGGTAGAGCCACGGCTCCGCCCGACGGAAGGCCCACCGGAGGATTTCCGCCCGTCCCCGCGCCGCTCCCCGCAGCGAGGCAGCACGCTGGGCGGCGAGGAACCAGTTGACATCGTGGGCGCGGAAGGAGAGCACCGGCAGGCCCAGCGTGGCCACGCCCGTCTGGGCGAACTCGACGTGCAGGAGATCGGGGCGGAACCGGTCGAGCGCCCGGATCACCGCACGGCGGAGGGCGACGTAACTGCGCAGGAGGGCCAGCGGTCTCGGCGCAGCGATCGCGCGATGGTGTGGCACGAGGATGAGCCGCCCCTCGCACAACCCTTCCAGCGCGGCAAGGGCCTTGCCATACCGACGCCGCTCCTCCTCGTCGATGCGGGCGACCAGCGAAAGACGATGACCACGCTCCCGCAAGCGCACCAGCAAGCGCCACACCGACTGTCCACCGGCATGGCCGATCTGCGGTGCCGGGAACTGCTTGTAGGCAACGAGGATGTGCATCGTCTAAAGGCTCAGCGCTCCGGTATGGCCGTCACGATCATCACCGGACGGTTGCGCACCTGCTGGAAGAAGAAATCGGAGAGCGCGCGTTCGACCTTCTTCTCCGCCTCCGAGGGGGGCGTATTGGGACGCAGCGCGTTCAGAGCCTGCTGCACGCGGTGCTTCGCCCGCTGGATATGCTCCCCCGCCACCTCCACGTTGATGAACCCTGCCGTCTTGATGACCGGTTGCCCGACGAGCCGACCCTTGCGCACATCGTAGCGGAAGGCGACGGTACACACGCCCGATGTAGCCAGTTCATCACGCTGCCGCACAACGGAGACATCGACGGCCTCACCGACGAGGACGCCATCGACGAAGACGTACCCGCCGGGCACGCGATCGCCCACCCGCATCGTCGTGCGGGTGAATTCGAGGATGTAGCCGTTTTCTACCACCGCAATGCGATCCTTCGGCATACCCACCTGTCGGGCGAGGAGGGCATGGTGCTTGAGGTGGCGCAGTTCGCCGTGGACGGGGACGAAGAACCGGGGCCGCACGATGTTCAGCAGCGTCTTCTGCTCCTCCTGGCTGGCGTGGCCGGAGACGTGCACCGGGGCGATGGGATGGTAGAAGACGTTCGCGCCCCTCTGGAAGAGACGGTTGATCACCCCGTGAACGCTCTCTTCGTTGCCGGGGATAGTGTGCGAGGAGAGGATGACCGTATCCCCCGGCGTGATGCGCAGTGAAGGATGCCGTCCCGTCGCCAGCCGTCCGAGGATAGAGCGCGGTTCCCCTTGTGAGCCGGTCGCTAGGATCGTAACCTGGTGCGGCGGCAAGCGGTTGATCTCCTGCAGGGAGACGAGGAGATCGGGCGGCACATCGAGATACCCCAGCTTGCGGGCCATCCTCACGTTGGCGACCATCGAGGTGCCGGTGATGGCGACCTTGCGCCCGAAGCTGTGCGCCACATCCATCACCTGCTGCAGGCGGGAGATGAGCGAGGCGAAGGTGGCCACGATGACACGGCCCTTCGCCTGGCGGAAGATGTCCTCCAAGGCGCGGGTCAGCGTGCTCTCGGAGGGCGTCGTGCCCGGATGATCGGCATTCGTGCTATCGGCGAGCAGCGCCAGTACACCGCGCTGGCTGAAGGCCGCCAGCTTGCCCAGATCGGTCGGCCAGCCGTCCACCGGGGAGTGGTCCAGCTTGTAGTCGCCGCTGTGGACGACGAGGCCAACCGGCGTATCGATACCCAGTCCCACCGCGTCGGGGATGCTGTGGCTCACGTGGTACGGCTCCACGGTGAAGGGGCCGATGCGTATCTTCTCTCCCGGCTTCATCGTGTAGAGCGGCGTCTGCTTGCGCATCTCGCTCGTCAGCTTGACCTCGATGAGGCCGCGCGTCAGCTTGGTCGCGTAGATCGGAATCTGGGGAAACTCTCGCAGGAAATGCGGCAGAGCGCCGATGTGATCCTCGTGCCCGTGCGTGATAACGATGGCGCGAATCCTGTCCTTCTTGTCCCGCAGATAGCGGTAGTCGGGGATAATGTAATCAACCCCGGGCATCGTGCTCTCGGGGAACATCAAACCCACATCAACGATGAGGATGTTGCGGCCAAATTCGAAGAGGGTCATATTCTTCCCCACCTCGCCCAGGCCGCCCAAGGGGATGATACGCAGCTTTTCCATAATGTTATCCTATCAGGCCACCGAAGAGGTAGCGTTATTTTGAACATGGTAACATAAGCAAGGTGGCTGTCAACTAAATTGCGCGCCGCCCTCGAGCGAGCGCCCTCTGGCCGACCGAGCGGAGAAGCGCCGCCGCACCTCGCATCATCGGCACGCCCATGACAAGCGGATCAGGCCCACAGCGTTGGAATTATCCACCGTTTGAAGTAAAATCCTACGCGTCAATGCACACCGCTTTACCCGGCCCGACACCATCGCGTTTACCCGCAAAGCCCATCTGCCACGCACGCGACGACCCGGCCGACGTCATCATCCGATGCGAAGAGAACGCCGAGAGGACAATAACCGACGAGAACTTCCAGATAGCACCGTTGTCACCGTTCAGAACTGCGAAAGGGGTTCCCCATGTTCCGCAGGGCACTTTTTCTGGCTTGGGTTTTGCTTTTGCTGCTGGCAGGCTGCGGCCGCCCTGCCCGACCGGGGCGGCCGTCTCCTCCACCCACGCACCCTGCAACCTCAACGCCCTTCCCCTCCCCGCCTGGGGAAACGCAAGGCCAGCCGCGCCTGGTCACCTCCGACGGCCTCAGCCTCGCCTTCTCCGCCGATGGGCGGGTGCAGGTGTCCCTGGATGGCCGGCCCCTGGCCGCAGCGCCGGCCTTGCCCTTCGCCGTGCGCGAGATGACCGAGGGATTGGCCCACTTCCTCCAGGGCGAAGACCTGCTGCAGGGCGCCGGTCGGTTCGAGGAAGCCGCTTTCCCCTGGTCGGGGGTCAACATCGGCCACCAGCAGGCGCCTTGCCGGGCCCAACGCTCGTCGGCGCGTGCCCAGGCCGGGGCGTGGTCGTTGACGACCCCGCCAAACACCCATTCGGTCTGCCAGAGCGGCGTGATCCCTGTGGAAGGCGGCCGCCGTTACCGCGTCGGCGGCTGGTGGCTGGCGACGCCTTACGGCTTCCCGGTGTGGCGGCAGAGCGCGCCCTTAGTGGAAAGCGGGATGGCCTGGTATCGGGCAACGAAATCCCCGCCGCGGGTCAACGGTTTCTTCGTCCAATGGTTGGACGCCCAGGGAAATCCGCTGCCCGATTTTGCCGTCCCCCGGCTGGCAGTTGCCTTGCACACCGTGACGCCCGATTGGACGCTGCTGCAAGCCGAGGTCGAAGCCCCATCCCAAGCCCAAGGCTTGCGGCTGATCATCCAGACGATGACCACGACCGAGGGGGATACGCTTTGGGTCGATGAAGTGCGGGTCATCCAGAGCCCGGAAGAAGAAGCCTGGGCGCAGCCTCTGGCTGTGGAGCAACCGGCCCCCGACAGGGTGCGTTACCAGGCTCGCGTCGGCGATCTCACCCTGACGACCACCTGGCGTGTCCAGGGCGAGAGCATCACCGTGGAAGGGAACATCGCACCTGCCGAAAACACGAAGCCGCGGGCCTTGGATGTGACGCTGGCTCTCCCCGTTTCGGCTCAGGGCGGCGTTTTCTTCCTCAATCTCCATCAGGCGCGGCCCATCGCCGCGCAAGGGCTTTACGAAAACAGCGTCAGCGCCCTGCACGACAACTGGCTGCCTGTGGCGCTGTATCCTTACCTGGGCGTGGCCGACGCGAAGCGCACCTGGGGACTGGCACTGGCCACGCCGCCCCGCCCCCAATGGACTCGTTTGCTGTACGACGCCGCCCACCAGCGGATGGTGGGCGTGGTGCATCTGGCCCTCTCGCCCCAGGCGGCCAAATTGGACGGATACGCCCACTTCTCGTTTGTGATCTTGCGCTTTGCTCCCGATTGGGGCCTCCGCCGGCTGATTGCGAAGTACGCCCGCCTGTACCCCGGTTTCTTTGCCTCCCGCCTGGACTTCGCGCACGCTTCCCTCCCCGCCCAAGAAATACACCCCTGCTACGACGCCGCCCAGGGTGCCTGGCGGGCGCTGGATCAGATCAGGCAGGCGCACCGGGAAGGGCATCTCGCTTCGCTGTACATCTCCTCCAGCCTGGCGCTGGATGTGATGCGTACCGCCGAGCACCCTTCCAGGCCGACTTACGCGGAAATCCAGGCCGTGGTGGACGACCTGGCGACCCCCGAATGGCCGGAACAACCCACGCCGCCCGCCTGCAAGCGCCAAGGCTCCACCCTTCAACCTCACCCCGACGAAATCGCCCGCGCCGTGCAGGCCAGTGCGGCGCTGGGGCCCACCGGCGAGCCGTTGTTGTTCGGCGTTGCTGCCCCGCGGTGGTGGTCTCAGGGGTGGTGGCAGGCCCAATGGGCGGTCAACTGGGACCCCGACCTACCCCAGGGGCACGGGCGCTGGCTGTTCCACCGCATCGTGCAGCCCGTCGCCGAGGCCACCGCGGCTTTGGGCGAACCCCTCGACTTCCTGCGATGGGACAATTTCTTCGTCTTCTCCACCATCGACCACCGGCCTGCTGCGCTCCAGGCGGTGGATAGCGGCCTCTCCTTCGAACCCTCGTACTACAGCGTGGGGGTGCCCACTTCCTTCACGATGGCAGAGTTGATGGATTTCGTGTACACCCACTACTTCAACGACCCAACCAATGACGCCCTACCCGAAATCTATCGCCAGCGTGCGGTGGGAGCCGGGGCCAACGCCTGGGCCGTGAGCGCCCTCAAATTCATCCACCTGGATCTCTATGGGGGAGAGGGTGCCACCGAGAACGAGCCCCACTCCCCCCGCTTCGCTCAGGCTGCCTCGTGGAACCCGGAGATTTTAGACTTCCGGCGGGCGATGGCTTATCAGCGCCCGCTGCGCTTCAGCGATTTTGCGGCCAAGGTCAGCCCCGAGCACGCGGCACGGCTGACGGCGCTGGCCTTGCTCTACGGCATCTCGGTGACGCCCAACCCCCACGTGATGAAGGATTGGCCCGAGGCGTCGCTTTGCACCTTGATGCGCGCCGACAACCTGGTCGCCCAGTACGAAGGCGCTGGATGGCAGCCCGTCCCCTACGCCCGGGCCGATGCGCCTCGAGTGCGGGTGGAGCGCTTCGGGGAAAGCGCAGGTCGAGGGGTGTTCTTCGTGGTTTACAACGACGATGACCGCCCCCGCGAAGCCACCCTGCACCTGGATGCGGCCGGGACGGGGCTCGCCTCGTGGGAAGGCTGGCGGCTGGCGCCGCTTTCGGTAGACCCTCAGCGGTTCCCCCTCGACGACGAGGACCTCGCCCGCTTTTGGCAGCATCACTGCGCCGGCGGCAACGAGGCCGATCGCGCCGCGCCCGCCGCCGTGGCAGCCGACGGCACCGTTGCCCTGGGAACCCTCCCGCCGCATACCGCCAGCGTGTGGCGTCTGCAAGGGCCGCAGAGCGCCGCCGCGCCACGAGCCAAACGGCCTACTTGCGCAGCCGCTTCTTGAGCCGCGCCGCGATATGCTCCGCCGTCTCCCCGGAGGAGCCTGCGCCGGAGGGTTTCGACCGCGCGGAGGGCACTTCCGCATCGCCCAGCGAGGGAGGCGGCACGCTGCGTTGAGACGGGCGGCGCAGCGAGGCCACCTTCTCACGCAGGCGGTGCGTCGTCGATGATGGCGGCACCGGCGGTTCGGCGGGCGGCCTGCGCCGAGGACGATGACGCAGGCGGTCCCACAGCGCACGCAGCACCGCCCCCACCCTGCGCCAGCGGAGCGCCAGCCGCCGCCAGGCAATGTCCAGCGGCCAGAACAACAGCGCCAGCAGCGTCAGCCAGGGAGCCAGCGAGCGGCCCCGCACCAGCCCGTGCAGATCGTGGCGCAGCACCGGCGGGAGCGCCGCCTCCGGCGACAGCACCTCCCCACCCCCGAAGGCCGCCAGCCGCGCCAGCGCCGCCTGCGCATCGGCGGGACGGTACTCCTCCGGATAGGGACGCGCCCAAGCCTGCGTTACGGCGCGATCGCCGCGCACCTGCAGGATGTAAGCCCCGGTACCGTGCAGCGGGAAGGTCGCCTCGTAGCGACCGGCGGCGACCTGCTCCAGCGGCATACTGACCGAGATATTCGCCGTCGGCAGCAGGGCGCGGAAGGTGAGATGCAGCCCGTCGGCGTAGCGCCCGTCCGCGGCGAGGATGTCGGCGGTAACGTGCGCACGATCCCCCTCCGCCCGCACCGAGAGCGCCACGTCCTCATCGCCGGGCGGCGGCACCAGCCAGCGGGCGATCCCGCCCCAGAAGCGCGAAAATTCGGGCCAGGCCACCCACCCCGCCGCCCATCGCCCCGTAGCGTCCGAGGTCCAGGCCACCGACCGCCCCAGCCCGTACTGCCAGGCGGCCAGGAGCGGGTCTCCCTGCGGCGTGATCCAGATCGTCTCCGCCGCCCCCTTCGCCGTCGTCGCCACATAGCCGCGCAGCGGCGGTACCGCTTCGATCCCCTCGATCGGTCCCCAGGGAAGCTGCGGCTGCGGGTAGAACGTCTCTTCGACGATGTAGGTGCGCTTGGCCTGCGCCGTCTCCTCGGCGAAGATCGTCGGCAGCATCGAAGCCCGCGCCGTCAGGTAGAAACGCCCGCCTCCCGCCGCGGCCAACTGCTGCAGGAAGGGGACATCCGGGCCGCTGCCGATGGCGATGACGCTGAGCGTAACGCCCGCCGCGCGCAACGCTCCCGCCAACTCGAGCGCCCCTGCCTGCCGCTCGGCATCGGAGCCGTCGGCGAGGAGGATGATGTGCCGCTGCTCGTCGGGGCGCGGCGGGATGGACTCGAAGAGCGTGCGCGCGTAGGCCAGACTGTCGTACACGTAGATGCCCCCACCGCCAGCCTGCAGCCGCATCACCTGCGCCACAAGCTCGTCCCGTTGCGAAAGGGGCATCGGCCCGATCGTATCGGCGGGGCGGTCGTCGTAGGCCACGACGACCATCGTATCCGTATCGTTGAGCGCCTCGGCGGCCCGCGCCGCCGCCTCCGCGGCCAATCTGATCTTCGTCACCCCGCCCTCTGCGAGCCCCATACTGCCCGATTTGTCGATGACGACGGCCATCGTCATCGGCGGGAAGCGGTCCGGATCGCGCACCTCCATCAGGACGGGGAGCGCCTCCTCCAGCGGCGTGCCCAGCCAGCCGCCGACCCCGTAGGCTTTGGGGCCGCCGACGGCCAACAGGCCGCCGCCCAGATCGCGCACGAAGCGCTGCAGAGCTTCCGGAGCCTGCAGCGGCAGCGTCCGCAGCGGCGTATCGACGAGGACGACGAGGGCATAGCGTCCCAGTTCCATCGGCGTAACGGGCATCACCCCGGGATCGCACGCTTCGACCTGCAACCCCGCCTGGCGCAGCGCGGCAACCAGCGCCGCACGTTCGCCCCCCTCCCCGACGACGAGCAGGCGCGGCGGCCCGCCGACGACGAGCCACGTCAGCGAGCAGTTGTTCTGCGGGAAGGTGTCGCTCCCCTCCGGCGGCGTCAGGCAGACCTTCAGCGGGAGGAAGCCCTCCGCCGAAGCCCGCAGGTGAAGCTGGAAGCGCCGCTCACCGCCCACCTCGACCGTCGTACTCCCGCGCTCACCGTTCAGCGACCACGACAACGCCGCCTCCTGCCGCGAGGTGCTGCCGACGACGACTTCCACCGCCACCTCGTCGCCGGGATAGACCACGGCGGGCACGGAGAGCCGATCGAGCCAGACCTCATCGCCCGTTGCGCCGGGCAGACCGACCCAGCGCACATCCACCCCCCGCCAGCGGGCCTCCAGCAGGGCCTGCGCGGCATCGCCGACCGTCTCCACCCCGTCGCTGACGACGACGATGCGTCCGGGCGCATCCTGGGGGATGAGCGCCAGCGCCAGCCGGAGCGCCTCCTCCAAATCCGTCGCCGTCTCGTCGGGCTGCGTGGCGATAGGCAGCAGCGCTGGGTCGGTCGAAAGCGGTCGATCGACCCACGCATCGGCCCCGAAGACGATGATCCCCACAGCATCGTCGGGGCGCTTCTTCGCCAGCGCCTCCTCCACCAGCGCGACCTCCCGCTCGAAGTGGGCGGCAACGCTGGCCGAACGATCCAGCAGGAAGACGAGGCGCAGATCGCGGCTCGGCACCGCCCAGCCCACGCGGAAGAAGGCGAGCAGCAGGGCGGCCACGAGCGCCAGGCGGAAGACGAGTTCCGTCGGCTCCCGCAGGTGCGGGAAGAAGGGCGCGAACCAGAAGACCCCCTCCACGAGGAGGAAGAGGAGCGCGGCCAGGAGGAAGAGGCGGCTCATATCGCGCCAGCCCGGCGGGAGCGTGCTCACGTCGGGGAGCGAGGCCGTGCCGACGCGCACGGAGCGCGGCGCGATACGGCTTTCCGCGCCGTCGGTCAGCGAGAGGGCGACCCACTGCGACCACGGTCGGCCCTCGACCGTGGCCTCGATGCGGTAGAGGCCCGCCGACGTGGGGAGCGGCCTTCCCTCCTGGAGGGGGAGGCTCTTGCCGTCGGGGAGGTAGAGCCGCGCGCGCGAAGCCCCCTCCGGCAGCGAGGGCGTCCACGGCAGGCCGGCAGGCCGCGGGACGATCGGGGCCGTCGTGTGGGCGGGGAGCAGTTCATCGATCACGTTGGCGACCAGAAGCGGGAAGGCCAGCCGCAAGGGCAGGTCGGAATCGTGCAGATCGAAGGCCTGGCAGAGCAGACGCCGTTCCGGCGCGGCCACCGTCCACAACAGCGGCCCGCGAGCGTCCTGCACCAGCACCTCCGCGGAAGGGGGCAGCACGTAGCCCATCGCCCGCCCGATGTGCACGTCCGACCAGTCGGTGTAGCGCAGAAGCGGCGCTTCCTGCGCCCACTTGAGCAGATTCGTCGGTGTGAAAGGCTGCGTCGGCTCACCGCAGGGCGAAGCCGCGCTCGGAGCGATGAGCCAGAGATTGGCGCGCGAGGGCAGCGTCCCCGTGAAGGGGCCGTCCACGATGACCAGCCCGGCCTCGTCCGCCTCCGGCGGGAGCGAGCGGCTTTCCACCACCTCCACATCGGGCCAGGCGGCCATCGCCTGGGTGAGGAAACGGTTGCCCTGCGTGACGAGGAGCACGCGCCCGCTCTGCCGCGCCTCCAAGGCGACCCAGGCGGCATCGTCCACGGCGAAAGCGTCCGCGGGCAGAAGGCGCAGTTCCGCCCGCTGAAGCGGCGGCAGCGGCGCAAAGGTCAGCGTCGTCTCCCCCTCCGCGGGCACCTCGACGGTGCGCCGGTCGAGGAGCGCCCCGTCGGCGTAGAGCGCCACCTCGCGCCGTTCGGCTGCGCCGCCGGTTGCGACGAGGCGGGCGAACGCCGTCATCCCCTCCGGGCCGCGGCGCAGCGAAAAGGCGGCGATCCCCACGTTCGGCTGCGCCTCGCCCACCTGCACCAGGCGCACGGTGCCCGGCAACGCGGGGAGCGGCTCATCGAAAGCGCCGTCGGTCGCGACGAGGGTCGTAACATCCCCGCCGCCCGCCAGTCCCGCCGTGAGCGCTGCAGCCGCCGACCAGTCGGCCACGCCATCGGTGGGCTGCAGGTCGTCGAGCGCCTGCCGCACCTCCATCGCCGTCCCGCTGCCCACCACCAGGCGGGGCGTCGCCGCCACGAGGATGAGCGAGAGGCGACCTTCCGGCTCCACGTCGGCCAGCAGGGAGCGCAGGCGCATTCTTGCCTGCTCGAAGCGCGTCCGCCCATCGGGGCCGACCGTCTGCATACTCGCCGAGCCGTCCACGAGGACGATCACGTGGCCGTGCAGGGCACGCGGACGGGGGAGCGCCGGTCTCGCCAGCGCCAGCACCAGCATCAGCAGGACGAGAAGCTGGAGGAGGAGCAGGAGGTTGGGGCGCAAGCGCTGCCAGGGGCGGTTGGCGTAGCGATCGCTCAGCACCGCCTCCCAGAGGAAGAGGCTCGGCACAGGGCGCTGCGGGCGCTGGAGGCGCAGGAAATAGAGGAGGAGGATGGGCACGGCCAGCGTCAGGCCGAGCAGTCCCCACGGATTGAGGAAACGCATCGTCTATCCGCCGAAGCGATGCAAAAGATAGCCGACGAGCGCGGCGATGAGCAGCGCAACGAGGAAGAGAGCGGCACTCGCCAGCAGAGCGACGAGCAGCGCCGTGAACCGATTGGCCTCACGGTCGCCGAGCAGCCGCTCCCCCGCCTCGACGAAGCCCCGCCACGAGGCCGCGAAGGAGCCGAAGACCGCCGACCAGAGGACGAGGTTGACGGTCGAGACGCGGAAGGGGCCGTAAGTGGCGATCAGCCATCCGGCCACAGCGCCCAGCAGCGCCCCCACGATCTGCGCCGCATCGATGCTGCGCCGCCGATTCATCGCCTAAGCACCGATGCCAAGCTCATCCCACGCGCGGGCGGAGGCGTAGGCCACGCCGACCATCGTCGGGCCGGTATGAGCGCCCAGGACCAGGGAGATGGTGCCCTCCGGCAGAAAACGGCAGGTAAAGCGCTTGCGCAACGCATCGCGCAGCAACGCCGCACCGGTCGGATTGTAGGCATGCAGCACCTGGACGCGCAACTCGCTGCCTTCCGGGTGCTGAGCGGCGATGACATCGACCAAGGCGGTGATCGCCCGTTTGAAGGCGCGCGCCTGCCCCATCTGGACGTAGGTGCCGCCCTCCTTTTCCACGCCGATGATCGGCTTGATCTTGAGGATGGAAGCCAGCA
>JALXBP010000086.1 GCA_026991395.1 Anaerolineae bacterium
GGGGTGGGTGTCGGCGTCGGCGCGTGCTGCGGCTGTGGCTGCCCCGTCGGTGCGGGGAAGGGGAGGGGGCCGCAGGCCGTCAACGCCACCAGCATCAGTACGGCCCAAGCGATACCGAAGCGCCTGTGCATCATCGCCTCCTTCCTGTTCAATCGCGGATGATGATCGTTTCGCGGGCGGCCATGGTCGCTTCGATGAGGGCGGGGAGATCGAGTTCGGCTTCCACCGCGGCGATCGTCTCGGCCTTGGCGCGGGTGGCGGGACGGCGGGCTGCAACCGAGCAGGGGTCCTTGTAGGGCTGGATGGAGAGGTCGTAGGTGCCGATGGCCTGCGCCAGTGCGATGATCTCCTGCTTGTCGTAAGCGATGAGGGGGCGCAGAACCGGCATCTGCACGGCCTGCCCGGTGAGGGCGAGGTTGGTGAGCGTCTGCGAGGCGACCTGTCCCAGGCTGTCGCCGGTCACGAGGGCCTCGATCTTCTCCTCGGCGGCGAGCCGCTCGCCGACGCGGAGGATGAAGCGCCGGAAGACGACCGTCTCCACGCGCCGCCCGTCCAGCGTGGCCATCGCGGCCTGGAAGGGGGCGGCGGGCAGGAGATGGAGCTTCGTCGGCAGGCGGTGGGGGGCCACCAGGCGGCGGACGAGATCGACGATCTTGCTGCGCCGGGCGGCTTCGGCGCTGCGCAGCATGTGGAAGTGGAGGTAGTGGACGGTGCAGCCGCGTTTCATCATCAGATGGGCGGCCACGGGGGAGTCGATGCCGCCGGAGAGCATCATCAGCACGCGCCCGCTGCTCCCGATGGGCAGGCCGCCGGCCCCCGCTACCTTCTGCGTGAAGAGGTAGATCGCGTCGCGGTAGATCTGCACGTAGAGCGTGAAGTCGGCCCCCTTCAGCCGCACCGTGGCCCCGGTTGCGGCGACGATGCGTGCCCCCAAGTCCCTTTCGACATCGATCGAGCGGAGCGGAAAGCGCTTGTCGCCGCGCTGGGCGCGCACGCGGAAGGTCTGCCCGGCGGCGATCCCCTCGACGGCGAGGCGCGTCCCCTCCTCCCGGAGCGCCTCGAGGTCGGCGGCGGGGGTTGTGCGCGGCAGGCGGAGCGCGGGCGCGAAGTAGGCGATGCCGAAGATGCGGCGCAGGTGGAAAAGCACCTGCTCGCGCTCGATCTCCGGCCCCGTCTCGACGAGGAGATAGCGGTCGCGCGCCTGCACCTCGACGGGGCCGTAGTCCTTCAGCGCGGCGCGGATGTTGCGCCGCAATCGCTTTTCGAACTGGGGCCGGTTGTGCCCTTTCAGCCCCAACTCGCCGTAATGGACGAGATAGCTCGGCATAGTCCTTCCTTCGAATCGGATGCGGTTATGATAGCACAAAAGGGGCGGGCGACAGGATGCGCTCGCCTCTCCACGCCCTCTGCGCCGCTACTTGAGGCCGGAATGGACGAAGCTTTCGATGAAGCGCCGCTGGAAGATGAGGAAGAGGAGGAAGAGCGGCCCGGCGACGAGGAGCGTCGCCGCGCTGAGCAGCGACCACTGGGCACCGATCTCCCCCAACTGCGTGAAGCGCACCAGCCCGGCGGTCAGCGGACGGGCGGCATCGCTCTTGGTCACGATGAGCGGCCAGAGGAACTCGTTCCAGTGCCAGGAGACGGAGGAGAGGGCGAAGGCGGTCAGGGTGGGCATGCTCGGCGGCAGATAGACGTAGCGCAGCAGTTGCCACCAGGAGCAGCCGTCCATAATGCCCGCATCGACGAGGTCGCGCGGCACCTCTAAGAAGGCCTGGCGCATCAGGAAGGTGCCGAAGGCGGAGCCGAAGTAGGGGATGGCGATGGCGAAGATGGTATCGTACAGCCCCATCGAGCGGATGGTGGCGAAGTTGGGGACGAGCAGCGCCGTCGTGGGGATCATAAGCTGGAGCAGGATGAGGTAGAGGAGGAGCTTCCGACCCTTGAAGCGGTAATGGGCGAAGGCGAAGGCGGCCAGGGTGATGGTGATGATCTGGACGCCGAGGATCATCCCCACCATGGCGAAGGTGTTGAGGTAGTACTGGCCGAAGGGGGCCAGCGACCAGGCGCGGCTGTAGTTTTCCACCGTCAGGGTAGAGCCGAACCAGACGTCGCCGCGCTTGATCGGCTCATCGGCGGGACGGAGCGAGGCGGCGAAGGCCCAGAGGACGGGGACGGCCCAGAGGGCGGCCAATCCCCAGGCGATGAGCGTCCAGAGCCAGCGCTGCAGTCGGGATGTGGCCTTGGTCTCCATCAGGCTTCCTCCTTCCGCTCGGAGAGCATGAAGTTGCTCACGGTGAAGATGAGCAGCAGGGCGATGAGGATGACGGTGATGGCCGAGGCCTTGCCGACGTCCTGGTATTCGAAGCGAATCTGCCACAGGTAGTAGAGGAGGACGGTGCTCGCTCCGCTGGGGCCGCCCTGGGTGAGGACGAAGATGTGATCGACCGTCTGGAAGGCCCCGATGAAGGCGATGGTCGTCACGAAGAGCGTCGTGCGGCGCAGGAGGGGGAAGGTGATGTAGCGCAGTTGCTGCCAGGTCGTCGCCCCGTCGAGCACGGCGGCCTCGAAGACGTCGTGCGGCAAGCCCTGCAGGCCGGCGAGGTAGAAGATCATATAGTAACCGGCGTTCTTCCAGAAGGCGACGATCATCACTGCCAGGAGGGCCAGATGCGGGTTCCCCGTCCAGTTCTGCGGGCCTTGGTAGCCCAGTCGGCTCAGCGTCGTGTTGAAGAGGCCGTAGTCGGGGGTGAAGAAGAACATCCAGATCGTCGCCGCGCTGACCATGGGGAGGATGGTGGGGTGGAAGATGCCCAGCCTGACCCAGCCCACGCCCTTGATCTTGCGGTTGACCAGCCAGGCGAAGAGGAAGGCGACGATGATGCTCGCCGGTACGGTGCCCAGGACGTAGATGAAGGTGTTGCGCAGGACGTTGAGGAAGCGCGGGTCGTGGAAGAGCTTGACGTAGTTTTCCACGCCGATGAAGGTCGGCTCGCGGAAGCGGGCAACGTTGAGCCGCTGACGGAAGAAGGAGGTATAGATGGCGTTGATCGTCGGCCAGATGGTGAAGGCGGCCACGAAGACGAAGGTCGGCAGGATGAGCAGGTAGGGTACGAGCGAACGTGTGCGTCTCGTGGACATCGGTAACTCCCTTCTCGTGTGGGGTGTAAAGAGAGGAGACAGGTGCCCCCTGTCTCCTCTCTCGCCTGTTGCCGAGGATCAGGGCCGGAAGGGTTCGAGCGCGGCGTCGGCTTCTTTCTGCGCCGCGGCCATCGCCTCCTCCGGGGTCATCTCGCCGTTGTAGGCCTTCTGCAGGTAGTCGTGGAAGATGTTGCGCACCTCGCCGAGGTCCTGGACGGCGAACTCGCGTCCGGCGTACTGGAGCGCGTCGCGGGTTGCCAGGGCCTGGGGGACCTGCTCGACGTAAGCCTTCATCGCGTCGAGGTCGTAGGCGCTCTGGCGGACGGCGATGTAGCCGGTGTTGATGCTGAAGTCGGCGGCGTACTTGGGCTGCGTGAGGAAGGTGATGAAGCGCCAGGCGGCGTCCTGCTTTTCCTGCGGCGCGCCCTTGAAGATGTAGATGTTGCCGCCGCCGGGGACGCTGGCGTAGGTGTCCGGCTCCTGTCCGGGGATGGGCATGACGCCGACCTCGAAGTCGGCCTGGTCGAGGATGCCGCGCAGGCTGCCGGAGGAGTGGACGATCATCGCCGTCTGGCCGCTGGCGAAGTCGGTGGGGGCCTGTCCCCAGACCGCCTGGACGCCTTCGGGCATGGCGTGGTACTTGTGGGAGAGGTCGATGTAGAACTGCACCGCCTCGATCACGTCGGGGTTGTCGAAGTAGACCTCGGTGTCGCTGTCGCCGACGATGTTCTGCCCGCTGCCGATGGCCAGCGGCTGGAAGAGCCAGTAGGGCCAGCCGGAGGGATACTCCAGCCCCCAGCGGGTTACGTTGTCGCCGTCACGGACGGTCAGCGCCTCGGCGGCCTGGCCCCACGCCTCCCAGGAGTTGGGTGGCTCCAGACCGGCCTCTTTGAAGAGGTCGGCGTTGTAGTAGAGGACGACATCGCTGCGCTGGAAGGGGAGGCTCCAGATGTGCCCGTCGTAGGTGGAGTTTTCCATGAAGGCGGGGAAGAAGTCGTTGAGGTAGGCGTCCTTGTCCTCCATCTGGTCGAGGTAGCCGTCGAGGGGGACGATGGCGTCGGCGTTGACGAGGTCGTAGAGGGCGGTAGCCAGCAGGACGGCAGCGGCGGGCGGTTCGGCTCCGCCGTCGATCGCCGTCATGATCGCCGTGTAGGTGTCGCCGTAGCCGCCGGAGAAGACCGGCTCGACGTTGATGTCGGGGTTCTCCGCCTCGAACTCGGCGATGTAGCCCTTGAGGATGTCGGCGATCGGGGCATCGACGGCGACGGGGTAGAAGAACTGGATGGTTACCGGTTCGGCGGGCGGCTCCTCGGTGGGCGCTTCGGTGGGGGCCTCGGTCGCCGCTTCGGTGGGCGCTTCGGTGGCCGGGGCCTGGGTGGCCGGGGCTTCGGTCGCCTTGCCGCAGGCGCTGAGGATGAAGCTGCCGATCAAGAGAAGCGAGAGCAGTGTGAAAAGCCAGCGTTTGGACATTGTCAGCTCCTTTCTGAAGACAGGGTTCGAGTATTGAGCTCCACCGTAGTGGAGTGGGGGAAGTATACCTTGCATAGCACGAATGCCAAGTAGTGAGGGTGGCGTCGTTGCGGGGACGTTTGCTGAACGGTAGAAGGCGGTTATAATGAATGAAGCTATGCATACCATGAGGAGCAGGTATCGAGCGCAAGGGAGGAACGCTTTCCTCGGTTCACCGGTGGTCTGCGGCGCAGCTCCCGCTCAAGGAGAGAAGGATGGTCAGATATGGCGCTGAAAGGTAATCTGAGAGATTTCGGGATCACCCAGTTACTCAACCTCATCAACCTAGCGCGGAAGACGGGGACCCTGTATTTGAAAGGGCCGGACGGTCAGGCTTTTCTCTCGTTTCGAGAGGGCAAGCTGATTTACGCCCACATCGACGGCGAGGATGAGAGCCTGCCCGTCATCTTGCAGA